>CAYUYN010000167.1:0-2864 GCA_964449185.1 uncultured Anaerolineales bacterium
TTGCCCAGCGGAGAACTGCAGCTCCAGGTACGTGACGTGGCCATCGCCCGCGTACGTGGAGTGGGTCCACGTGACCTGGATAAAGCGCTCGTTGGCGCCCATGGGCGCCAGGCGCGAGCAGGCCAGGCTGGCCGCCAGCAGCAGCCCGAGGCACAGGATCAACGACCAACTAAATCGGCTAGGATTTCGGCTGTGCCGGTGCATTGCCTGAGGGCCAGTTCGCTTCCGGGCGGCGCGGCGGCAGTATAGCAACACCCGCCGGCCAACAAAAAGCGGTTCCAGTCGCTTGACCGGAGCCGCGCTGAGACGGAATTGGTTGGTCTTCAGTTGGCCAGGGCGCGCTCGACCAGCTTGAGATCGAGGGCCAGCCAGTCGCCTTGTTCGGTGCGCACGGCCTAGGGCAGGGTCACGTCCAAGGCGCCGCCGCAGGTAGTGCGTCAAGCTTACGTCTTACCGGCATTGCCTGCAATCCGTACAGTAACGGATGTTAGAAGCGGGTTTACCCTTAGTTTGCCTGGTCTTTCGATATAATGAATTGACGGTTCCGCCCACGGCTTTGTTCCGCTGAGCCGGTCTGCCCCCGCCAAGGACCCTTATGCCCAACCGCCTCGCGCACGAGACCTCCCCCTACCTGCTCCAGCACAAAGATAACCCGGTCGACTGGCACCCCTGGGGCCCCGAAGCGCTGGAAAAAGCCAAAAGCGGCGACAGGCCCATCTTCCTTTCCATCGGCTACGCCGCCTGCCACTGGTGCCACGTCATGGAGCACGAGTCGTTTGAGAACCCCGAGACGGCCGCGCTCATGAATGACCTGTTCGTCAATATCAAGGTGGACCGTGAAGAGCGGCCCGACCTCGACTCGATCTACATGAGCGCCGTGGTGGCGCTGACCGGGCAGGGGGGTTGGCCCATGAGTGTCTTCCTCACGCCCCAGGGCGTGCCCTTCTACGGCGGCACCTACTACCCGCCCCGGCCCACGCACGGCCTGCCGTCCTTTCCGCAGGTGCTGCGCGGCGTGGCCGATGCCTGGCGCAGCCGGCGGGACGAGGTCACCCGGGGCGGGGCGGACGTGCTCCAGCACGTCCGCAGGAGCCAGAACGAGTTGGTCGGCCTGGCGGGCCGGCCCGAGCCCCTCGCGCGCGCGACCCTTCAGGAAGCCGTGCAGGGCCTGTGGCGCCAATTTGATTGGAAGCAGGCCGGCTGGGGCGGCGCGCCCAAGTTCCCCCAGCCCATGACCGTCGAGTTCCTCCTGCGCACCCACCACCTGACCGGCGAGAGCACGCCGCTGGAGATGGCCTCGAAAACCCTCACCAGCATGGCGCGCGGCGGCCTGTACGACCAGCTCGGCGGGGGCTTTCACCGCTATGCCACCGACGCCGTGTGGCTCGTCCCGCACTTTGAAAAGATGCTGTACGACAACGCCCAATTGGCGCGGGTGTACGTGCACGCCTGGCAGTTGACCGGCGACGCCGAATATCGGCGCGTGGCCGAAGAGGTGCTCGACTACGTGCTGCGCGAAATGACCGACCCGGCCGGCGGCTTTTACTCGTCGCAGGACGCCGACAGCGAGGGCCACGAGGGCAAGTTCTTCGTCTGGTCCGAAGCCGAGATCGACGCCGTGCTGGGCGACGACGCCGCGCTGTTCAAGAACGCGTACGGCGTCACCGCCAGCGGCAACTTTGAGGGGCAGAACATCCTGTTTGCCGGCAACCAGCCCGCCGCGCTGGCGCAGCACCACAGCCTGCCCGAGGCCGAGGTGCGCCAGCGCCTGGAGGCGGCGCGGCAAAAGCTCTTGGCCGTGCGCGAACAGCGCGTCCGGCCCGGCCTGGACGACAAAGTTCTGGCCGCCTGGAACGGACTGATGCTGGCGGCCTTGGCCGAGGCGGCCAGCGCTTTCAACAGCGCACCCTATCGCGCCGCCGCCGTCAAGAACGCCGAATTCATGTTGGGCACCCTGCGCCAGCCCGACGGGCGGTTGCATCGCTCCTGGCGCCAGGGGCAGGCCCGGCTGGACGGCTTTCTGGAAGACTACGCCAACGCCGCCGAGGGCCTACTGGCGCTGTATGCGACGACCTTCGACGCCCGCTGCTACGTGGCCGCGCGCGAGCTCATGGACCATGTGCTGGCGCACTTTAGCGACCCGCGGGGCGGCTTCTTCGACACCAGCGACGAGCACGAACAATTGGTGACCCGCCCCAAAGACCTGCAGGACAATGCCACGCCCGCCGGCAACAGCATGGCGGCCACGGTGCTGCTCAAGCTGGCCGCGCTCGGCGGCGAAACGCGCTACGCCGAGGTGGCCGAGGCCGCGCTGCGGTCGGTGCAGCCCGTGCTGGCGCAATACCCCACCGCCTTTGCCCAGTGGCTTAGCGCGCTGAGCTTTGCCGTCGCCGAGCCGCGCGAGGTGGCCCTGATTGGGGAACCGGCGGACGCCGGCCTCCAGGCATTGTTGGATGTAGTGCGCGAAGGCTACCGGCCGTTCCAGGTGATGGCGCTCAAGCGGCCGGGCGAGGAGTCCCCCGTGCCGCTCCTGGCTGGCCGCGAACAAATCGGCGGCCGCGCTACCGCGGCCGTCTGTTACCACTTCGCCTGCCGGCTGCCGATCACGGAGCCAAGCGCCCTGCGTGAGCAGCTCCAAGGCTCACCCAACACCGGTTCGTAACCGATAACGGATGGCGCGGGCAGGGTGCTGTCTCAGACCAGCACCTCCCGCCGGCATGCGTGACAGCGTAGGCGCATGGCCATCCCCCGGCGCAGGCGATCGTGCCAGCGCCGGTGAACTCGTACCAGCTGGTCCTGCTGGCAGTGGGGACATCGGCGCGATTGGCCCGAGCGGATGGACGCACGATCCGGCGGTGCCGTTG
>CAYUYN010000167.1:2964-4681 GCA_964449185.1 uncultured Anaerolineales bacterium
CCATTCCTTTTCTGTTGCCCTACGCCCGCCGCTCTGCTATACTCCCGGCGCCAAACGCAACTTTAATCGGGCAGGCGTGTTCTACTACCATGAGGCCTGAAAGCGGGCCGGGTAGCGGCGAACCCCTGTCTTGGGATAGGAGCCAGGAGGTTGCACGACCCGCATGACGACGCGGCGCTGGTGGCGCGCGCCAAAGCCGATACCGAGGCGTTTGGCGAGCTGTATGAGCGCTACGTAGGCAGGATCTACAACTACCTGTACTACCGCACCGGCAACGCGCACGACGCCGAAGACCTGACGGCCCGGGTGTTCCAGCGCGCGCTCACCGGCCTGGAACGCTACACGTCACGCGGGCTGCCCTTTTCGGCCTGGCTCTATCGCATCGCCCACAATCTAGTCGCCAACTGGCATCGCGACCAGGGCCGTCGGCAGCACCTGCCGCTGCACGCGATCGGCGCGCGAGACCTGCGCGGGTTGAGCGCCGAGGCGCCCGAGGCCCTGGCCGAAACCCAGCAGGAGCGCGACTGGCTGATGCGGGCGATCAGGCGTTTGCCCGAAGAGCGCCAGCAGCTGCTCGTCCTCAAGTTTGTCGAGCAGCTTTCCAACGCCGAAATCGGAGTGGTGCTCAGCCGCAGCGAGGGCGCGGTGAAGAGCCTTTACCACCGCACCTTGCTGGCCCTGCGCGACGAGCTTTCGGACCGACCGAACGGAACGGCTCTCGGGCCAGGTTCCGACGGATAACCCGCCCTTGGAGGAGCCCGCATGCCGCCTATGAAAGTCGCCATCGTAACCGATTCGACGGCTTACCTGCCCAAAGACTTGTTGGAACGCTACCAGATACACGTGGTGCCGAACGTGGTCAACTGGGGGACCAAGACCTACCGCGATGGGGTCGATATCGGGGCGACTGAGTTCTTTGAGCGCCTGAGGACCGACCCGGTGCAGCCCACCACCGCCGTCACCTCGATCGGTGACTTCCGCGAGGTCTATGCCCGCGCGGCCGAGACCGCCGACGCGGTGTTGGGGATGCACCTGTCGGCCAAGCTCTCCGGCACGTTTTCGGCCGCGGAGCAGGCGCGGGCCATGCTGCCGGACAAGGACATCCAGGTGATCGACTCCAACGCCACCGCCATGGCCCTGGGCTTCGTGGTGCTGGCTGCCGCTCGCGCGGCCGAGGCCGGCGGCGACATCGAAGCCGCGGCCAAGGCGGCCAGGGCCACCATCCCGCACGTCGGCATCGTCTTTACGGTCGAGTCGCTCGAGTTTCTGAAGCGCGGCGGCCGCATCGGCGGCGGGGCGGCTTTCATTGGCGGCCTGCTGGACCTGAAGCCCATTTTGGAGCTGCGCGACGGCCGCGTGGAGCCGGTGGAGCGCGTGCGCTCTAAACGCAAGGCCTTGGACCGCGTGCTCGACATCATCGCCGAGAAGACCGCCGGCAAGCAGTCTATCCGCCTGGCCACCCTGCACGCGGCCGCGCCGCAGGAAGCGGCCAGCCTGCTGGAAGCTGCCAAGAAGCGCGTGGGGGCGATCGAGACAATTCTGTCGGAAGTGAGCCCCACCGTGGCTGTACACACCGGGCCCGGCACCGTGGGTCTGGCCTGGGTGACGGGCGCCTGATTGTAGGAGCGGGCTTTGCCCGCGATGGGCCGCGACCGGGTACCTTTGCGGGGGATCGCGCGTGGAACGCGCTCCTACAAAGCGATGGGCCGCGACCGGG
>CAYUYN010000167.1:4781-8299 GCA_964449185.1 uncultured Anaerolineales bacterium
CTACAAGGCCCATCGTGGGAGCGGGCTCCGCCCGCGATGGCGGGTGTGTTGGTTGTGAGGACGGGAAGATATTATGGAACAACGCCAATGGGTAGACGCACTCGACCGGCACGCCGAGGCCCTGCGCGCAGGCGCCGACCTCACCGCGCCGCTGTTGGCCGTGGCCGTACCCGACGACCGTGGCCTGCTGCGAGAGCTGTTGGAAACCGCCCGGCGGGTGCAGGCCGCCCTGGTCGGGCAGTTGCCTCACGAGCCGCGCCCGGCCTTTGTGGCGCAGCTCAAGGCCCGGTTGGCGTCCACACCCCGCCCGGCGCCGGCGCAGCGGCCTCGTCCCGACCGGCGCACCCTGGTGTGGTGGGCGGCCGGGGTAGGGGGCGTGCTTTCGGCGGCCGGCCTGGGCTTTTTGGCTTACAAGGCCATTGAAACCGGAGTTTCGGGTATAATGGCCGAACGGGCAGCGCGACCGGCGCTGTCGAAAGTGCAGCCGGCGCCCTAACGGGCACCTGGCACCTGGCGGCGGGCGGCGACCATCTAGGGTTGACGACTAGAAAAATACGACACTTCCTCCCCCCTGGCGTGAGCCGGGCCCGCCTTGAACGCGGCCCCGGCTGTTTTGCTGTCTGAAATTACCCATTGACGAAGGCAACCAAAATCCATATAATGTTTTCTTCGCATTAACCCTCTGGCTCTCTCCGAGCTTTCAATGTTGCACGGGTACACCCCCCTAGCAGGCCTCAGCGACGCGGGGCCGGGAGAAAAAGAATGGCAGATACTTTGGGTCGAAAGTCATACGCGCGTATCGCAGATGTGTTGACTCTGCCTTCGCTGATTGAAGTTCAGCTCGATTCGTTCAAATGGTTTATCAACGAGGGCCTGGGGGAGCTGTTCGAAGAAGTGTCGCCGATTGAGTCGTTCAACGGCGGCATGCAGCTCTGGTTCCCCAGCCGGCGCGTTGACCCGGCCTTCAATCTCAAGTATTGGTTCGACAAGCCCAAATACAATATTGACGAATGTGTTGAGCGCGACATGACCTTTGCCGCGCCTTTGTACGTCCAGGTGCTGCTGATGGGCAGCGAAGTGCCCAACCCCATCAAGAATGACATTTTCCTGGGCGACTTCCCGCTGATGACTCAAAATGGCACGTTCATCGTCAACGGCACCGAGCGCGTCGTCGTGTCGCAGCTCATCCGCTCGCCGGGCGTGTACTTCGAAGCCGAAGAAGACCGCACCTCGGGCCGCAACCTGGCCTCCGCCAAGCTCATCCCCGACCGCGGCGCCTGGATGGAATTCGAGACCCGCAAGAGCGACTACATCATCATCAAGTTCAACCGCAAGCGCACCGTGCCGGTGACCATCCTGCTGCGCGCGCTGGCGGCCATCAGCGACGGCCTGTCCGAGTCGGCCATAAAAGTGGGCACCGACGAAGAGATCCTGAGCCTGTTCAAGGACGTGGACAACAACCCGGATCATCTGTACATCCCGGCCACCCTGCGGCAGGAACCCACCTGGGAGCCGCGCGACAAGCGCAGCGTGGCCCAGGAAGCGCTCATCGAGTTCTACAAGCGCATGCGCCCGGGCGACCCACCCACCCTGGACAACGCGCGCGAATACCTGGAGCAGCAGCTCTTCGATCAGCGCCGCTACGACCTGGAGCGGGTGGGACGCTACAAGCTCAACCAAAAGCTTAGCCTGACCGAGGTCATCCCGCTGAGCCACCGCACGGTGACCAAGCACGACATCATTAAGCTGGTCGCCCGCATGATCAAGATCAACAACGGCGTCGAGGCCAAGGACGACATCGACCACCTCGGCAATCGCCGCGTGAAGACCGTGGGCGAGTTGATCCAGAACAAGCTCCGCATCGGCATCCGCCGCGCCGAGCGCGTGATCCGCGAGCGCATGTCCATTCGTGACCAGGACAACGTCACGCCGCTGACCCTCATCAACATCCGGCCCATCGTGGCCGCCATCCGCGAGTTCTTCGGCTCCAGCCAGTTGTCGCAGTTCATGGAGCAGACCAACCCGCTGGCCGAGCTGACGCACAAGCGCACGCTCTCGGCCCTGGGCCCGGGCGGCCTGCGCCGCGAGCGGGCCGGCTTTGACGTGCGTGACGTGCACCACTCGCACTACGGCCGCATCTGCCCCATCGAGACGCCCGAAGGCCCGAACATCGGCCTGATCGGCCGCCTGGCCACCTACGGCAAGGTCAACCAGTTCGGCTTCATCGAGACGCCCTACCGCAAGGTGTTCCGGGCTCTCAAGCCGGATGACAAGCGCCTCATTGGCCGCAAGCTGCGCGAAGACATCACCGACCCCAAGTCGGGCCAGGCGGTCATCGCCGCCGGCGAAGAAATGACCAAGGAGCTGGTGCGCAAGCTCGGGCGCCTGGACCTGACCGACGTGCAGATCGTGCCCTTCGTCTCGGACGAGATCGTGTATCTCTCGGCCGATGCGGAAGACCGCTACACCATCGCGCAGGCCACCACGCCCCTCAACGAGCGCCTGGAGTTCATGCGCGCCCGCCCGTCGTGCCGGCACGCCTCCAAGTTCCTGTTCGCCACGCCCGACCAGATCGACTACATGGACGTGGCCCCGCGCCAGATCGTGGGCATCAGCGCCGCCCTGATCCCCTTCTTGGAGCACGACGACGCCAACCGCGCCCTGATGGGCTCGAACATGCAGCGCCAGGCGGTGCCCCTGCTGCAGCCCGAAGTGCCGATCGTTTCGACCGGCATGGAGCTGCAAGCGGCGCTGGACTCCGGGCAGGTGGTGGTGGTGGAAGACGATGGCGAGGTCACCTCGGTGACCGGCAAGGAAATCGTCGTCCAGACCAGCGGCAAGAAGCGCACCTACCGGCTGCGCAAGTACAACCGCTCCAACCAGAGCACCTGCATCGACCAGCGCCCGGCCGTGGTCAAGGGCCAACGCGTGACGAAGGGCCAAGTCATCGCCGACTCTTCTTCCACCGATCACGGCGAGCTGGCCCTGGGCCACAACGTGCTGGTGGCCTTCATGTCCTGGGAGGGCGGCAACTACGAAGACGCCATCCTGATTTCCGAGCGCCTCGTGCGCGAAGACAAGTTCACTTCGATCCACATCGAGAAGTACGAGGTGGAGGCCCGCGATACCAAGCTGGGCCCCGAGGAAATCACTTACGACATCCCCAACGTGGGCGAAGACGCGCTGAAGGACCTGGACGAGCACGGCATCATCCGGGTGGGCGCCGAAGTCGGCCCCAACGACATCCTGGTGGGCAAGATCACGCCCAAGGGCGAGAAAGAGCTCACGCCCGAAGAGAAGCTACTGCGCGCCATCTTTGGCGAGAAGGCGCGGGAAGTGAAGGACTCGTCCCTGCGCCTGCCGCACGGCGAGAAGGGCAAGGTGGTCGACGTGAAGATCTTCACGCGCGACGAGCACCGCGACCTGCCCGCCGGCGTGGACAAGATGGTGCGCGTGGCGGTGGCCCAGCGGCGCAAGCTGACCGAGGGCGACAAGATGGCCGGCCGCCACGGCAACAA
>CAYUYN010000168.1:0-8231 GCA_964449185.1 uncultured Anaerolineales bacterium
CGGCGGGCGGCCTCGGGGGGCGCGCCGCTGTCGCGGCCCAAGACCATTTTCATTTGATCGAGCGCGGCACTGTCGTATTCCAGGCTGCCGCAGACATCGCAGACCCAACTGGGGAAATTGGGCACGGTGATGAAGTGGCCGCCGTGCCAGCGGGCGTAGACCACGCGCCGCAGGCTGAGGGTGCCCACCAGGCAGTGCGGGCAGGTGGAGACGGTGGGGGGCGTGTTCGCGGTTTCAGATTCCATCAGTATTTCCCTTCGCGGGCGGGGGCCGGCGCGGCCGGCTCTGGCCCGGTGGATTGTATGATTTTGACACCGGCGCTGGCGCCCAGGCGCGTGGCGCCGGCTTTGATCATGGCCTCGGCGTCGGCGCGGTCGCGCACGCCGCCGGCCGCCTTGACGCCCATCCGCGGGCCAACGGTGCGGCGCATCAGGGCCACATCGGCCACGGTGGCGCCGCCGGAGGCAAAGCCGGTGGAGGTCTTGACGTAGTCGGCTCCGGCCTCCTTGGCCAGCAGGCAGGCGGCGATCTTTTCTTCCTCAGTGAGCAGCGCGGCTTCGATGATGACCTTGACCAGGGCCGGCGGGGTGTGGGCGTGCGAGACACGCACCACGGCGCGGATGTCGCGCGCCACCATCTCGTAGTCGCGGCTCTTGAGCGCGCCGATGTTGATGACCATATCGATCTCGGTGGCGCCTTCGTCCAGCGCCACCTGGGCCTCGTAGGCCTTTACCTCGGGCGCACTCGCGCCGAGGGGGAAGCCGACGACCGTGGTGAGGCCGACCGACGAGCCGCGCAGCAGCTCGGCGCACTGCTTGACCCAGGCCGGGTTGACGCAGACGGTGGCGAAGCCATGCTTGCGGGCTTCGTAGCAAAGCTGCGCGATCTGGTCGGCGGTGGCTTCGGGCTTGAGCAGGGTGTGGTCGATGTAGCGGCTGAGGTTGGGCTGGATGGGCACCGCGCCAATGCCGGAGGAAATGCGCTCGGCGCCGGCCTGGACGATGAGCTCGACCTTGTCGGGGCAGTGGCGCACGCAGTAGCCGGAGCCGCACTCTTCGGTGCAGGTGTCGGCCCCCGGAGCCGCGGTCTTGCGCTCGTCTTCGGCCAAGGCCAGCAATACCTGGCGGGTGATCAACTCGACGATGCGTTCGATATTTTGTGCGTCAACTCGCATGGGGATATTGTAGCGTGAGTGGGCTGGGAATGCGAGTGCAGTTGTCTAACGGGTGCAGCTCCTGTTGGTGGCCCGGGCGCGCGTATTGCGTATTCCGTCCCAAAGGGACTGGCCTGAAGGCCGTTCGCGAAATTCCGTTGGTGGCCTGGTAGCCGAGGCGCGGCTGACCCCGAGGCCCAGTGGAAAGGCGATGGCACCGCCGGGCGCGGCTGAACGCCCCCAAGCACCAGGAAACAGGTGATGACACCGCCGGGCGCGATGCGCTGCGAACTGCAACCGGGTTCCGGTCAGGCGCTGGTTTTGGAGAAGCGCTTCTCAATCGCGATGATTTTATCGACGCGTTTTTGGTGGCGGCCGCCGGCAAAGGCCGTGGCCAGCCAGGTCTGAGCGATTTGCTTGGCGAGCGCGGCGCCGATGAGACCGGCCCCTAACGTCAGCACGTTGGCGTCGTTGTGCTCGCGGCTGTTGACGGCGGTGGCGTGGTCGTAGCACAGCGCCGCGCGCACGCCGGGCACCTTGTTGGCGGCCATGGCGCTGCCAAGGCCGGCGCCGTCGATGACGATGCCGCGCCAAGCCTCGCCCGTGCTCACGAGCCGCGCCACGGCGTAGGCCAAGTCGGGGTAGTCCACCGCGTCGGTCGAGTGCGTGCCGCAGTCGATGACGGTGTAGCCCAGGCCGGCCACAAATTCCTTGAGCGCTTCTTTGAGGGCAAAGCCGCCGTGGTCGGCGCCGAAGGCCACGGCGCCTTTATCGACCGGGGCGGCCGGCGCGGGGCTGGACAGGGCCGGCGCGGCCGGGCCGTTGACGCCGAGCGTGCGGCGCACGACCCGGTTGACGATGTCGCGCAGCTCGGCCTCGGACAGCGGCGGGTTGGGCATTAGGGGTAGGGATAGCCGGAGGGGGCCACCACCGCAGTAGGGGCGGCGGCGCTGGTGGACGCGGGTGCGGCATAGGTGTGGTGGGGCACGGCGCCCCACAGGTCTGGCGGCCAATAAACCAGGATGGCGCGGCCGATGAGATAGCCGCGGTCGAGCGGGCCCCAGGCATGCGAGTCAGACGAGCTATTGCGGTTGTCCCCGAGGACAAAGAACTGGTTGGCGGCCAGGGTCCAGGTATTCTCGTAGGTGGGCGGCGCGGAAATATAGGGCTCGTCCAGCGGCACGTTGTTGACGTAGACGAGGCCGCCACGCACCGAAACAGTCTCGCCGGGCAGCCCGATGACGCGCTTGATAAAGTCGCGCTCGGTGGCCTGGGGAAAATTGAAGACCACCACATCGCCGCGCCGGGGGTCGCCCAGCATGTAGGAGATTTTGTCCACCAACACGTATTGGTTGGGGTGCATGGAAGGCTCCATGCTGGAGCCTTCGATGCGAAAACGCCCGGTGGCAAAGTTCACCGCCACATAGATGAGGACGGTGAGCAGAACGGTTTCGATGATCTCGCGCAGCAGCGACTTGCCCGGAGAAGATGGCGCGGTCAGCGCTTCACCCTCGCTGAGGCTGTCAGGTGACGTGGAAAAAGACAAGGTCGGCTCCTACCAATAAGCTAAGATGGCGGAATTCTAAACGACGGTGGGTGGATGAGCAAGCGCTGAGAATATTCGGGTGGTGCAGCGCGCACGCGAGAGAACGCCCTGCTATTCGTCCTTGTCCTTGTTGCGAAAGCTCAAGCGCAGGGGCGTGCCCAGGAAGCTGTAGACCTTGCGCAGCTCGTTTTCCAGGTAGCGTTTGTAGGAAAAGTGCAGCAGCTCGGGGTCGTTGACGAAGAACAGGAAAGTAGGCGGGTCGGTGCGCGCCTGGGTGGCATAAGTGATCTTGAGCATGCGCTCGCCGCGCGGGTGCGGGGGGTGGGAGTCCACGGCCTCGCGCACGATGCGGTTAAGCTCGGAGGTGGGCACGCGCACCAGGCGCTCTTCCTGCACGCGCAGGGCGGTGGGCAGCACCTGGTCCACGCGCTGGCCGGTCTTGGCCGAGATAAAGAGCACGGGCACGTACTCAAGGAAGCTCAGCTCGCTGCGCAGGCGGCGGGTGTACTCCACCAGGGTGTGCTCATCTTTCTCGATGGCGTCCCATTTGTTGACGATGACGACCACGCTCTTGTACTCTTCGAGGATGTAGCCGGCAATGTGCGCGTCTTGGGCGGTGAACGGCTCGGTGGCGTCGACCACCAGCAGGGCCACATCGGCGCGGGCAATGGCACGGAAGGCGCGGATGGCGCTCCACTTTTCGACACCCGGGTCAATGTGGCCGCGGCGGCGCAGCCCGGCCGTGTCGATGAGGGTCAGGGCCTTATCCCCAAACAGCAGGGCCGTGTCCACCGCATCGCGGGTGGTGCCGGGCACGGGGCTGACGATGGCGCGCTCTTCGCCGAGCAACTGGTTGAGCAGCGAGCTCTTGCCCACATTCGGCCGGCCGACGATGGCGATCTTGATGGAAGTGTCTTCCTCGCCATACGCGGCCGGCGGGCCCGCGGGCAGCACGGCCACCAGGGCATCCAGCAGGTCGCCGGTGCCGGTGCCGTGGATGGCGGAGATGGGCAGGGGGTCGCCCATGCCCAGCTCGTAAAATTCCGCGGCTTCGGCCTCGCGCATGATGTTTTCGGTCTTGTTCACGGCCAGGATCACCGGCGGGTGCATCTGGCCATCGCGCCGCACCTGGTAGCGGCGCAGCACGTGGGCCACCTCGCGGTCGGCGGCGGTGGGGCCGCTGGACACATCGGTCATAAAGATAACGGCGTCGGCCTCGGCAATGGCCATCTCGGCCTGGGCGCGAATCTCGGTGACGAAGTCGGCTGAATCTTCGGCCAGGACTTTCGAGCGGCCGGGCTCGGCCATGGCCTCGATGCCGCCGGTGTCGACGACATCAAAGGCCACGCCGTTCCATTCGGCCTCGGCCACCAGGCGGTCGCGCGTGGTGCCGGCGTTGTCGTCTATCACGGCGCGGCGCTCACCGATCAGGCGATTGAAAAGGGTCGATTTGCCGACGTTGGGCCGGCCGACAATGGCAACCAAGGGTTTGGGCATAGACGCGGGACCTTATTTCGTACGGGTCGGGGTCGCCGACGGTGTCAGCGACGATGTCGCGGCCGGTGTGGCCGTGGCGGTTGGCGGCCGGAGCGTTGGCCGCGGGGTGGGCGTGACGGTGGCCGTCAAGTCAATGGCGGCCTCAGGCTCAAGGGTTGGGCTGGGCGTGGGCGTGCCGAGCACGACGATCACTTCGACCTGGCTCGGCAGCACATTTTCGGCGCGCAGGCCCTCGGGCAGCACTTCCACCTGCGGTGTCACCTGGTAGGTGCCCGGGCCCAGGCCCTCCAGGTCCAGGATCACGCGCACGTCCTCCAGGGACAGGCCGTCCAGCACGGTCAACGGCCCCAGCAGCAGCACATCCACGGTTTCGGGCGAGGTGGTGGCGGACAGCCCGACCGACAGGCCGCGCATTTCCAGCACGCGCTCCACTTGCAAGCTGTATTCTATCGCGGCGATGTTAACTTGCACCAGCACCACCTGCTCGCCGTCCACCGTCACGCCCGCGGGCAGCTCCAGCGGCAGCCGGCGCACCACATCGTCGCTGGCGCCGCTGATGTCGAGCGGCAGGGTGTTGACGAAGCCCGGCATCTGTTCTACCAGGCGCGGGTCCGACGAGGCCACGGTGATGAAGTTGGGCGCGACCGTGATGTTGGTGACTTGGTAGCCGGAGGCGACTTGGCCGGTGATGACCAGCTTGACGGCCACGTCGCGGTAGCCCTCGCGCTGGGTAATAGGCACGGTCACCTGGGCGCTGTCGGGTGTGAGGGTGACGCCGCTCACCGGGTTGCCGGCCGAGTCGACCGGGATGAAGTTGACCGTTCCGCGAAAATCGCCGCGCAGGCCCTCGATGGACAGGCGCGCCACGATGCCGCTGACCCGCCCGACGGCCGAGGACGGGCCGGAAACCGTGACGGTATCGGACGACAGTTGGGGCTGCTCGGCCTCGTAGCCGGCGGCCGGCTCGCCCAGCAGCGTGACCTCGACCGGAATCTCGCGCGTGGCGCTGCGCTCGAGGGTAATGGTGATCTCGTCCGGCTCTATCGACAGGATGCGGGCGTTGGTCTCGCTGGTGGTGGCGTTGAGGGCGATGGTGTAGGTGCCAGGGGCGAGATCGCTGACATCGGCGGTGACGCGCACCTGGCGCGCAGACAGCTTCTCCCAGGTGAGGCGCGGAGCGCTCAGCTCGACCTGCGTGCTGCTGATGACCGAGCCGATGATGAGCATATCGTCGGGCTTGCCGAGCAGCTCAATGGGCACCGGCTGCGCCAGTTTATTGGTTTCCACCGGGTTCTCTTCGTTGACCGCCACCACCCACACCAGGGCGGCCAACAAGAAAGCCAGCAGCAGCGTCCCTATGTTTTCCCAAAACCGGCGCAGCATCAGTCGTCAGTCTCCTAGCGCTTCGTTGCCCTTGCCGCGGGGCGCGCTCTCGCCGGAGCGCGGCCGGTTGAACAGCCGCCGCAGACCACCCGCCAGCCCGCCGCCGCCCCGCGGCCGGTAGAAAGCCGCCAGGATGTGGCGCAGGCGGGCGGCATCCAGCCGCTGGATCATGCGGCCGTTGTGGGCCACCGAGATGGCGCCGGTCTCTTCGGAAATGACGACGGCTACGGCGTCGCTGACCTCGCTGATGCCCAGCGCGGCCCGGTGGCGCAGACCCATCTGCCGGTCGGTGATGTTCTCACCGGAAGTGAGGGGCATGACGCAGGCGGCGGCCACGATGCGCGCGCCCTTGAGGATGACGGCGCCGTCGTGAAGCGGCGTGTTGGGGTAGAAGAGCTGCACCAACAATTCGACCGTCAAAGCCGAGTCCAACAGGACACCGGTGTCGGCGTAGTTCTTGAGGCCCACCTGGCGCTCGATGACGATGAGCCCGCCGTGGCGGCGCTCGGAGAGGCGCACGGCGGCGGCGGCCAGCGCTTCGATGACCGGCTGGGCATCGGCCTCGCGCGCGGTAAAGCTCAGCACGGTGCCGGCCCGCCCCAGGCGCTCCAGGGCGCGCCGGATCTCCGGCGCGAAGATGACGGGTATGGCAATGATCAGGGCGGGCAGGGCGTTGCGCAGGAGCCAGGAGAAGGCGCGCAGGTTGAGGAAGTTGGTGAGCAGGACGGTAATCACCACCAGGAAGATGATGCCGCGCAGCAGCACCATGGCCTGCGTCCCCCGCACCAGCGCCAGCAAGCCAAATATGACCAGGGTGACAAGCAGGATGTCGAGGAGGCTGAGCCAGTTTAGACTGGAAAAGATGAAGGCAAGTTCTTCGAAGAAATTAGCCATGCGCCACAAATACCATCGACAAACCGACCCCGGTGATGGGGTCGGGCGTCTGGGTCTTTCAGGTTTGGATCTCCTCCAGGAGTTTTTGGTAGGCGCTGGGATCATCCGGCTGGAGCGCTAGGATCGTCCGGATGGTCTCGGTGGCCTGGGCCGTCAATCCACCCTGGAGCTGGAGCTCTCCAAGCTGGTCGTACTGGTTGATGGCGTCTTCGCGCCGGCCGGTGTCCTGGTACAGCCGGGCCAGCCGCGCCACCAGAGTAATTTCGTCCGGCTGGCTTTCGAGCGTCTCTTCCAGCAAGGTAATGGCCCGCGCCACAGCGCCGGTGGACAGCAGCAGGCGGACATAGCCATCCACCTCGGCCAGGGCCTGGCGGTGCGCGCCGAGGCGGAAGAGCAGGTCGATGAGGGTGGCGCGGGCGCTGTGGTCGTCCGGCGCCAGGTCCCGAATTTGCTCGTACACGGCCTGGGCTTCGCGCCAGTGCAGGCGCTGCAGGTCGATGTCGCCGATCTTGTGCAGCATGCGCACGCGCCACTCGCTGGCGGTCTGGTGCTGCTCGGCCAGGATGAGCGCGTCGGAATAAGTCGTGCGCGCGGCCTCAAGGTCGGCCAATTGGTAATAGGTGTCGGCCAGGTCCACAAACTGCTGCAGGGCGTCGGGGATGTGGTTCTGCTCGACCAGCATTTCGATCAGCCAGGAGCGCATGGCCACGTCCAGCGGGCTGAGGCGCAGCACTTGCTGGACGACGCGCGTGGCGCGGCCGATCTCGCCGCGGACGCGGTAGGTTTTGGCCACGACGGCATACTTGTCGATGGCGGCCTGGACCTTGTTCTCGGCCGTGAGGATCTCGGCCATGCGCACATGGATGGGCAGGTGGGTGGGCGACTGCGCCAGGGCGAAGTAGGCTTCTTCCATGGCCGTGCCCCAATGGCGTTGGGCCATGTAGGTTTCCACGCGCCGCAGGCTGTCCACCACCTCGCTGGCGCCGGGCACCGCCAGCAGCTCGGCCAGGGGGGCCACCTGGCCGTCCATCGACGCGCCGTCCAACTGGCGGCGGGCCTGCTGCACGCGGTCCTGCCAACCTTCACCGGTGAGGAACTGAATGAGCCCGGTGATGATGGGCGACAGGGTGTCGGGCGTGGCGCGGCGCAGGTCTTCGGCCAGGCTCTCGTAGCTCTCGTCCAATAGGTCGCGCCGGCTCGGCTCGATGCACTGCTGGTCCAGCCGCTTGAGGGCCTCGAGCAGGTTGTCGAAGGCCTCGCGGTGCTGGCCCTGCTGGTGCTGGGCTTGGCCCAGGCCAAACAGCGCGCCCAGGCCTACGTCGGGGTGGGTGAGGGCGGGCTTGAACCACTTGATGGCCTCGGCGCGGCGGCCGTGCTGAAGGTTGAGGGCACCGAGCACAAAGGCGGCCAGGGGGCTGTCCAGGCCGGCCTGCATGGCGCTCTCGTACTGTTTGATGGCGGCCGGCAGGTCGTTGCTGGTCTGGCTGCTAAGGGCCTGGCCCAAGAATTTATTGGACTGCGCCCGCTTGACCGGGTCGCCGCCTTTGCGGCCGGTGCTGCGCGCGAGCGGACCCATGGAGCCGACCGACTTGGACAGCTCGGCGTCTTCTTCGAACAGCAGCTCGGCCAATTGCTCCATGGCCAAAGCGAGCGCCGCGGTGAGCGGCGAGGGCGGGCGCCCGGCGCCGTTTTCTCCGCCGGAGCGGGTGGCGGTGGCGGGCTCGGGCGGCGCCTCGAAGGGCGAGCCGTTCCCCGGGC
>CAYUYN010000169.1:0-5284 GCA_964449185.1 uncultured Anaerolineales bacterium
TCGGTCACGTCCGGGTCCCGTACAACGGTTTTGGGGGTAGAATAGTTGCCAATGGCCACGGCACAAACTGGGCGAATTCGGTGACCCCTCGCATTCGCATTTATCTGCTTGGCCGTTTCGACGTCGTCCGGGGCGAGGCTGTCTTGCGCGCCGCGGACTGGCCCCGGCGGAAGGCCGCCGCCCTCCTCCAACGCCTCGCCCTCCACCGCCGCCTGCTCAAAGACGAAGCCATTGATTCCCTCTGGCCGGACGCCGATCCGGCTTCCGGGGCCAACAACCTCTACCGCACCCTTCACGCCCTGCGCCAGGCGCTCGACCAGGCCCTGGGTCCGGGAACGGCCCAGGCCACTTTAGATTTCGCCGATGGCGTGCTGGCGTTGGCCGGCTCGGTTTGGGTCGACGTGCATGAGTTTGAGGCGCTAGCTCAGGCGCCGGCGTCCAATCAACCCTCGCTCAGCGTCACCGCGCTGCAACAAGCCATTGATCTGTATACCGGCGATTTGCTCCCGACTGACCTTTACGCGGAATGGACCCTGGGGCCGCGTGAGCACCTGCGGCAACTCTTACGGCAGGCGAGCTTGGCGCTGGCCGCTAATTATCGCCAGGCCCGCGACTACCCCGGCGCTGTCACGTTGCTCGTGCCATTGCTGGTCCGCGACCGCGCCGACGAAGTGGCGCATCGTGAATTGATGCGGACCTATGCGTTGGCCGGGCGCCGCCACGACGCCCTGCGCCAATACCAGGCCCTTGCGGCGGCCCTGGCGGCTGAGCTGGATCTGCCGCCGGAGCCTGAGACCGCCGCACTATATTCGCAAATCCTGTCCGGAGAGCTGTCCCCCCTCGCGCTGACGTCTGCGCCAGACTCGCCCCTCGCGGGAGCCGCTCCCTTCGTCGGGCGGGAGCAGGAAATGGAAACTCTGCGGCTGTGGCTGCGCGATGCCTGGCGCGGGCAGGGCCGAGCCATCCTCATCGCCGGCGACTCAGGTGTCGGCAAGACCCGGCTGGCCACCGAGACGTTGCGGGTGGCGGCTGCCGCCGGCCTCACCACGCTCTTGGGCGCGGCCTACGAGCAAGAGGGCCAACTGCCGTACCAACCCTTTGTCGAGGCCTTCGACGATTTCCTTGCCACCTCGCCCAGCTTGCCCCCGGGCCTCGAACCCCTTAACCCCGTCACCCACTTTAAGCGCCTGGGCGTCAGCGACCCGCAGCAGGAAGGCCTGGCGCAATTTAAGGCTGTCGCCGGCTTCTTGGGCGCCCTGGGCCAATCGGCGCCGGTGGTGCTGGTCGCCGACGACCTGCACGCCGCCGACGAGGCCAGCCTGCGCCTGTTTCACTATCTCGCCCGCCAGACGCGCACCAACCCCCTGGTGCTGCTGGCGACTTATCGCCCCGAACGCTCTCAGGCCGCCAGGCCCATCGGCGCCCTGCTCAATGCGCTTTTTCGTGAACGCCTGACGGATACGGTGGACCTGGCGCCGCTCCCGGCCAGCGCCCTGGAACGGGTGCTGGCCCAGGAGTTGGGTGGCGAGCCGGCGGCCGGGCTCGTGGCGGCCATTCACGCTTTGACCGAGGGCAACCCCTTCTACGCGCAAGAAATGGTCCGGGCGCTGCTCAAGGACGGCCGCGTGGCGGAGCGAGGCGGGCTGTGGCAGCTCACCAGCGGCGAGGAACATTTGCGCCTGCCCGAGGACCTGAGCGGCCTGTTGCACGAGCGGGTCAACCGCCTGGGACCCGCCGTTGAAGCCACTCTGGTCGCCGCCGCCGTCATCGGCCGTGAGTTAACTTTCGACGTGCTGCGCGGCGTGACGGCCTTGCCCGAGGGCGAGGCGCTGGCCGCGCTCGACGCCGCGCTGGCGGGCCGGCTGCTGGATGAAACCGAGCGCGGCTATCGCTTCCGCCATGCACTGATCCGTCGCGCCTTGTACGATTCGCTCAGCCGGGTGCGCCGAGCGCGCCTGCACGGCCAGACCGCCGAGGCCATCGAAGCAATTGCATCCCGCCCCGCAGCTGGAGGCCAGTCCGTTGAAGAACTTGCCTTTCACTATGATCTGAGCGATCACCGTGACCGGGCGCTGCCCTATTTGATCCAGGCCGGGCAGAACGCGGCCGGGATCTATGCGTTTGAAGTCGCCGTTAATTACTTCGAGCGGGCGTTGACCCTGATGGACGCCCTGGGCGTGACCGCCGCGGCCCAACGTTGGTCGGTGCTGGAAGCGCTGGGCTGGTGGCACACGATGCTGGCTAACACGCCGCAGGCCGTGCAACGCTTCGATCAGGCCGCCGCGCTTCAGCCCGACCAGGCCTGGCGGCCGGCGCGGCGCGACCGGGCGCGCGTCTTGCGCGGCGCCTTCATGGCCCTCATCACGGCCGGCGACGTCGAGGCCGCCGAAGCGCACTTACGGGGGGCGCTGGCCGAGGTGGACGAAACCGAAGACGCCGCCGAATACGCCCGCGTGCTCTACAACGCGGCCCAATTCCACTGGCACCACGGCGACCACCAGGCCGCCTTCGACGCCGCGCAGCACAGCCTGGCCGTGGCCGAGCGCCTCAATGACCCAGCCGCCATCGCGCGCGCGTTCGAAATGCTGGCGCTGGCCTGCCATTCCCTGGGCGAGTGGCAAGACGGCCTGCGCTTCGAGGCGCAGCGCGCCAGCCTGGCCGGTGCGGGCCTGGATGTGACCGAGGCCTTCGACGTCCACCTTTGACTGTGGGAATATCACCTGTACGGTGATAAAGGCTACGCCGAGGTCAAGCAGGCCGTCAGCACCACGCTGGCTGAAGCGCAGCGCCTGGGCGCGCCCCGCGCGATTGCCCTGTGCCGCTGCTTCGATGGCGCGCTGGAGTATCAGGCCGGGCACTGGGAGGCGGCCGAGGCGGCGCTGCGCGAGTCGGTGCAGCTCCACCGCGACATCGGCGCCGCTTCGGGGGAAGCACTGGCCTGCCAGCGGTTGGGCGTGTTGCTCACAGCCCGTGGCCGCCTATCAGAAGCCCAGGCTATCCTGGAAGAAGGCCTGCTTGCCGCCGAGAGCGCCCTGCTGCGCGCGCACTGTCTCACGCGCCTGTACGCGGCGCTGGCTCGCAACCGGCTGACGGCCGGCGACCTCGCCGCCGCCGGGGACGCGCTGGCACAAGGCCTAGCCATGAGTGACCGACACGGCCACTGCACCACGTGCGACGCGCTGCTGTGGCCGGCCGCCATCGGCGTCCGCGCGGCGCAGAAGGATTGGCTCGCCGCCGAGGCCTTTTGCCTGAAACTCGATGCAGCGGGCGCTGAGTACGGCAGCCGCACCTGGGCGGCGATGGCGCGCCAGGCCCGCGGCGAGCTGGCGGCTGCCCAGGGCCAGTATGACCTGGCGGCGGCTTACTACGCCGAGGCGCAGGCCGCTTTCGCGCTCGCCGGAAACCACGCCGAAGCCGAGCGGTGCCAGCAGGCCCAAACGGCCCTGCCGCCCGGCGCAGAGCCGATGCCCCGCTGAACCCCGTTTGGGCAGCACCTCCCACAAGATCCGACTGCTGGGGGGCGCTTTATTTCTCCGCGTCTGGGAAAAGTAAGGATTTTGGGAGGCCGCCGCGTTATGCTGCGGCCAACAATTCGGTATCCCTGTCATAAGGAGAAAACACCATGTCCACCGCTGCTGCAACAGTCGTCAACGGCGTCAACGTAGACCAGCTCGTCGGCACGATCAACGCCATCAAGGAGAACCCCGGCCTGGCGCGATTCCAATTCCGCGCCGAAACTGAGTGGGTCGAGGGCGGCCGCTCGCGCACCACCATCCAGCGCTTCTACGGCGCCGGCCAGGAGGACACCTCGCGCGCCGATCCGTTTGTGCTGGAGGGTGACGAGCCGCCCGTGCTCTTGGGCGCCAACGCCGGTCCCAATGCGGTCGAGGCCGTGCTGCACGCCCTGGCCTCTTGCCTCAGCGTGGGCTTCATCTACAACGCCGCCGCGCAGGGCATTCAGGTGGACAGCCTGTCGTTCCGTCTGGAGGGCGACCTGGACCTGCGCGCTTTTCTGGGCCTATCCGACCAGGTGCGGCCAGGCTACGAGGGCATCCGCCTGAGCTACCGGGTCAAGAGCAACGCCTCTCGCGAAAAGCTGGAAGCGCTGTGCGAATACGTCCAGAAGACCTCACCCGTGCTCGACATCATCCGCAACCCGGTGCCAGTCAGCATTAACCTGGAATAAGCAACCTTCAGCCTAAACCGCCAGCCTGATTCGGGTGGACCGCACCGGTAGCGGAGGCCCGCTGCTCAGTGACTGCTGATCCGGTCCATCCGAATCAGCTGGACCGGTTACTTGCTGCCGTCTTGAATTGGAGCCCCTAGCGATGAGTACCCTACAGGCCACCCCCCGACTTTCGCTGGACGAGCTGCGCCTCGAAATCCAAAAGGAATACACCGCTGTAGCTTGTGACCCACATAAGGGCTACCACTTTCACACCGGCCGCACGCTGGCGGACCGCCTGGGGTACGACCCGACCCTCTATGCCGATCTGCCGGAAGGCAACCTGGCGTCGTTTGCCGGAACGGGCAATCCCTTTGCCGCGAGCCCCATCCAGCCCGGTGAAACCGTTGTGGATATTGGCTCCGGCGCCGGCCTGGATGCCCTCATCGCGGCCCGGCTGGTGGGCGCTGCCGGGCGCGTCGTCGGCGTTGACATGACCCGCGAGATGCTCACCAAGGCGCGCGACGGCGCCGCGCAGATGGGGTGGACCAACGTTGAATTCCGCGAGGGCTACGTCGAAGACCTGCCCTTCGCGGACAATTTCGCCGATGTGATCATCAGTAACGGCGTGCTCAACCTGACGCTGGACAAAGTGGAGACGCTGCGAGATTGGTTCCGCATTCTCAAGCCGGGTGGACGGCTGCAGGTGGGCGACATTCTGGTGGACCGGCCAGTGCCCGCCAGCGCCCTGAACGATATATCCTTATGGACGGGTTGAATTGCTGGCGCTCTGCTGGAAGCAGAGCTCATCCGCGCCGTGCGCGCTGCCGGTTTTGAGGCCGTGGAAATCGTCGCCCAGCACGACTCCTACGTAGACGTGCCCGACCCCTCCGATGCCCAGGAGTTTGGCACGCGGGGCGTCACCTTTCGAGCGCGCAAACCACTCCAGACCTATTGAGCGATCAAACTCCGCCAGCCAGTGGTCATGAATAGTCAGCCGGTGCGCGCGTCCGCCAGATACCACGTTTCCATTGCTCATCCTCCTCCAGCGCTGTCTGGCGACCGTCGGTCGGCTCAATAAACGCCGGCAAAAACCATCTACTTTTCAACGCTTGCTCG
>CAYUYN010000169.1:5384-7025 GCA_964449185.1 uncultured Anaerolineales bacterium
CCACGCACACCCCTTGTCCCTCACCCGCCTTGCTGTCGGCGCGGCAAGCGAGTACACTCGCCGCACCCATACGGTAAGACGAAGCACGACCAGGAGCTTCCATGCCCGACCTCACCACCAATCCGCTGCGCGAGGGGCTGCAGGTGGAACGCATGCCCGCACCGAATACCGTCGTCATCTTTGGCGCGTCGGGCGACCTGACGAAGCGCAAGCTGGTGCCGGCGCTGTACAACCTGGAGCTGGAGGGCCTGCTGCCCCATAACTTTGGCGTGGTGGGCTTTGCGCGGCGGACGATCCCCGATGCTGAGTTCCGCGCGCAGATGCTGGACGGCATCAACAAATTCTCGCGCAACCGGCCGGCCCAGCCCGAGGTGTGGGAGGCCTTCGCGCCTAAGCTGCACTATTGCGAGGGCAACTTCGACGACCCCCAAGCCTATCAAGACCTGAAGGCGCTGCTCGACCACTTAGATGCCGAGCACGGCACCAGCGGCAGCCGCCTGTTCTACCTGGCCACCGCGCCCGAATACTTCCCGGTGATCATCGAGCAGCTTGGCGCGGCCGGGCTGAACGAAAGCCCCTCTGGCGGCTGGGTGCGCGTGATCATCGAAAAGCCGTTTGGCCGCGACCTGGCCAGCGCGCGCGAGCTGAACGCCATCGTCAAGTCGGTGTTCCGCGAAGAGCAGGCCTATCGCATCGACCACTACCTGGGCAAGGAGACCGTTCAGAACCTCCTGGTCTTCCGCTTTGCCAATGGGATCTTTGAGCCGCTCTGGAACCGCAACTACGTGGACCACGTGCAGATCACCGTGGCCGAGGCGGTGGGCGTGGAAGGGCGCGGCGGCTACTACGAGACGGCCGGCGTCATCCGCGACATGATCCAGAACCACATGCTGCAATTGCTGACCCTGGTGGCCATGGACCCGCCGGTGGCGCTCGACGGCAACGCCGTGCGCGACGAAAAGGTCAAGGTGCTGCGCGCGGTGCGCCAGATGAACGCGGCCGATGTGGATGCGTTCGTGCTGCGCGGCCAGTATTCGGCCGGGGCGGTGGGCGGCAAGCCGGTGCCGGGCTATCGCCAGGAAAAGGGCGTGGCGCCTGGGTCGCTGACCGAGACCTTTATGGCGCTCAAGCTCTTCATCGACAACTGGCGCTGGGCCGGGGTGCCGTTCTATCTGCGCTCGGGCAAGCATCTGCCCAAACGCTCCACCGAGATCGCCATCCAGTTCAAGCAGGTGCCGTTGTCGCTCTTTGGCCGCGCCAGCAGCGGCGCCCTCGAGCCCAACCTGCTGGCCCTCAACATCCAGCCGGACGAAGGCATCTCGCTCAAGTTCAGCTCCAAGCTGCCCGGCTCCATGGTGCAGGTGCGGCCGGTGAACATGGAGTTTCGCTATGGCACCTCCTTTGGCGTGCCTGCGCCCGAGGCTTACGAGCGGCTCATCCTGGACTGCATGCTCGGCGAGACGGCGCTGTTTACGCGCGATGACGAGGTGGAAGCGGCCTGGGCCATTATCAACCGCATTCTGGAAGGGTGGGGGCGCTCGACGGTCACCCGGCTGCCCGAGTACGAGGCCGCCACCTGGGGACCGGCCCAAGCCCATGCCTTTATCGAGGCCGATGGGCGGCGTTGGAGGCGGCTGTGAG
>CAYUYN010000169.1:7125-8227 GCA_964449185.1 uncultured Anaerolineales bacterium
CCGGACCCGCGCCACGCCAACCAGGCGCGCGAGGTGGCCATTGCCATCAACCCGCGCCAGCCCGGGCGCGCCATCATCATGGAAGTGCTGCCCAGCAATGGCAGCGCCAGCCAGGCGCTGGAGGCCTGGGTGACTCTGCACTGCTCGCGGCCCAGCGGCGGCCACCAGCAGGTGTGCGGCGAGCAGATTACGCTGGAGGCACACCCCGAAGCGGTGCGCAGCCTGCCGGGCGCGGTGCTGGCGCTGCTGCTCACCAACGTGCCCTCGTTTTTGTGGTGGCAGAGCGGCAATCCCTTGGCCCACCCCATCCTCAAGGAGCTGGCGCCCGCCATCGACCGGCTGATCGTGGATTCGTACACCTTTGCGGAGCCCGAGCGCGACCTGGCCGCGGTGGCCGGCGCGATGGCCGACCCTCACTTTCACGCCGTCATCAGCGATCTAAGCTGGGCGCGGCTGGGCACCTGGCGCTATCAGACCGCGCAGATTTTTGACGCGCCGGCGCTGCGGCCCTACCTCAACCGCCTCAAGCGGGTGACAGTGACCTACTGCGCCGGCACCCCGGTCCTGGCCTGGCTCTTCGCCGGCTGGCTGGCCTCGCGGCTGGGCTGGCGGCCAGTGCGGCGCGAGGCCGGCGCCGCCGGCCGGCAGGCCCTGCACTTTGCCGACGGACAGAGCATTCACCTCGAAACCACGCCGCCGCTGGAGGCGGGCATGGGCGGCTATTTTGCGGGGGTGGCGTTGGTGGCGGACGATGGGGCGACGTTCCAGGTGAACCGCTCAGCCGCCACCTGCACGGTGGCGCGCGTGACGGCCGGCGACTTCGTGTCGGAGCGGGTGCTGCCCCTGCCGGAGGAGACGCTCGTGCAGTGGGTGGGCCACGAGCTGGGCAAGATCGCGCCGACACCGATCTACGAGGCCGCGGTGCGGCTGCTGGCGGAGGCGTTTAAGCTCGAGGCAAAACCCTAGCCACGCATGGCACGAATTTCACGAAGGTGTTTGTTGCTACCGCCCCGCAATGAGAAACCGCCGTCGAACATCAACCGCGGCGGTTTTCTTTATTTGCTTTCAGCTTTTCTTTGCGTTCTCGGCGTCCTTTGCGGTT
>CAYUYN010000170.1:0-8191 GCA_964449185.1 uncultured Anaerolineales bacterium
TCGGACCCGCGCCTGGGCCGGCGCGACCTGGCCCACCGCATGGGTTGGGCCGCGGCGCTGGTGGTGCCGTTGAGCATCCGCGACGGCCAGCCGCGCGGCGCGCTGGGCGTCTACACGCTCGAGCCGCGCACGTTCTCGGATTGGGATACGCGCCTGCTCACCTCGCTGGCCAACCACGCGGCCGTGTCGCTGATGTTGGCCGAAGCGCTGGAGCAGGTGAAGCTGGCCGAGGAGCGCCAGGCGGTGGCCGAGACCTTCGCCGTGCTGGGCGACATTTCGGCCAATCTGCTGCACCGGGTCAACAACCTGGTTGGCACCATCCCGGTCAAGGTGCAGGGACTGACCGACAAGCGGCCCGAGCTGCTGGCCGATGCCTACACGGCCGCCACGCTGCGCGATGTGGAGGCGCAGGCGCGCGCCGCCCTGGAGGTGGCGCGCGAGACCGTGACCTACCTGCGCCCGGTGCGTCTCCAGCCCACCTCGGTGGAGGCCTGCTACCAGGCGGTGCGCACCCGCCTGCACGTGCCGCGCGCGGTGGCCCTCAGCGCCGCCGGGCTGAATAGCCTGCCGCCCGTCGTGGCCGGCGAGGAGCAGTTGCGGCTGGTGCTGTTCAACTTGATTGAAAATGCGTTGGACGCGTTGGGCGACGAGAGCGGAACCATCCAGGTGAGCGGCCGCGTGGCGGCCGCTCACCTGGCGGCTGGGCCCGTTCCGGCCTGGGCCGAGATCACGGTAGCCGACAGCGGCCCGGGCGTGCTGCCCGAGAACCGCGAGCGCATCTTCGACCCCGACTTCTCCACCAAGCACTCGCTCAAGAAGCTGGGCTTTGGCCTGTGGTGGGTCAAGACCTGGGTCCAACGCTGCGGCGGCAGCATCGTGCTGTCCAGCGCGCCGGCGCTGAGCGCCGACAACCCCCAAGGCCCCTTAGCCGAGCGCGGTTGTGCCTTTGTGATCAAGCTGCCCTTGGCGGCCGGAGGTGGCGCATGACCGCCAATGGCTCTGAACGCTTTGCCCTCGTGGTGGAGGCCAGCCCGCGTTGGCGGGCGGCCCTGGCCGACGCCTTGCGCGCCGGCGGCTGGACCGTGACAGCCGTGGCCACGCCGCCCGAGGGCCTGGCCGGCCGGCCCTATCACCTGGCGGTGCTGGAGGCGACCGCGGCCAACGACGCCTTGCCCGAGACTCTTACGCTGCTAGGCCACCTGGCCTCGTCGGGCACGCGCTGCGTGCTGTTTGCCAGCCAACCCGCCGCAGAATTGCCGCGTGAGCTGGTGGAGCATCCGCTGGTGCTCGGCGTGGTTCCACGGCGCGACTTCCACGGCGAGGCGCTGCTGGAGCTGACTCAGGCCGTGGGCCCGCGCCCTTCCCCGGCCAGCCCCGCCGGCGCCGATGGCCCGCGCGTGCTGGTGGTGGAGGACGACGTCCAGTGGCGCCACATCTACGAAGAGCTGCTGGTGGACGCCGGCTATGCGCCCTACTTTGCCGTGAGCTATGGCGAGGCGCGCGGCTGGCTGCAACGCGTGGACTTTGCGCTGGCGCTGGTAGATCTCAACCTGGCCAGCTCGGCCGCGCCCGAAGGCAACCGCGACGGCTTCTTCCTGCTGCGCGCCACCAAACAGCGCAACGTGCCCGCGGTGGTGGTCAGCGCGCTGGGCGACCCGGCCGACATCGACCGCGCTTACGATGAGTTTGGCATCTTTGCCTTTGTGGAAAAAGAAGGCTTCGACCGGCGCAACTTTCTGCGGCTGCTGGCCGAGGCCGGCCGCGTCGCCGCGCCGGCCGCACCCGTGGTGGGCCGCGGCAATCCGGCTTTCGACGCCCTCACGCCGCGCGAGCGCGAAGTGCTGGCGCTGCTCATCCAGGGCCACACCAACCGCCAGATCGCCGAAGCCCTACTCATCACGCCCAACACGACCAAGAAGCACGTCGATCACATTCTGCAAAAGCTCGGCGTGAGCACGCGCGCGGGGGCGGTGGCGGCGGCGTTGAGGGACGGGTAGAGCGGTTGGGCTGGTATGGCGTATTGCGTATTGCGTCCGTCGTCCGTCGCGCGAAGCGGTCGTCTGTCGTCGCTCTCCCCCTAAATATGGCCCATCTGGGGGTTGTGACTACTACCGCTGGGTTGCTACACTCACCCTTGTAGTTGAACCGGGTCGCTCCGGTCGCGAATTGGATAGATGACCCGCACGCGGGTCGTGGGCCTCGACGCCCCTGGCTGAAATCAGCCAGGGGCGTTTTTCGTTGGCAGTCCACCGCTGCAGTTTGTCCGCTTTGGCAAGGAGGAGCTATGCTGCAAATTCTGATTGGCGCACGGGCACGTTTTCAAAAGAACTGGCGCAACCCGGTGTTGCGGCGCAATGTCGCCATACTGATGGCCGGCAAGCTGCTGGGCGTGGGCCTGCTCCTGATGCTGATGACGACCTTTATCCCCCGCGCGGCACTGGCGGCGGGGGCCGCGCTGGATCCGACGCCGGAGATCAACGCGATCAACACGGTGTGGACCCTGGTGGCCGCGTTCCTCGTCTTCGGCATGCAGGCCGGTTTTGTGATGCTGGAAGCCGGTTTCGCGCGCTCGCGCGAGTCGGTCAACATCCTGGTCGAGGGCATTGCCGATACGTTTATCTGCGGCATTGCCTTCTGGGCCTGGGGCTTTGCCTTCATGTTCGAGCCCGGCACGCCTTTCATCGGCACCACGGGCTTTTTGCTGCAGGGCCTGCCCGCCACCTATGGGTCCACCGGCGTGCCGCTATTGGCCTTCTGGGTGTTCCAGTTCGCGTTTGCCGACACGACCTCGACGATTACCTCGGGCGCTATGATCGGGCGCACCGGCTTCATCGGCGACCTCCTGTACAGCGTCGGCGTGACCGGGCTGATCTACCCGATCCTCGGCCACTGGGTCTGGGGACCGGATGGCTGGCTGGCGGTCATGCAGCCCTTGGCCTTCCGCGATTTCGCCGGCTCGACCGTGGTGCATACGGTGGGCGGCGCCATTTCGCTGGTCGGCGCCATCATTCTGGGCCCGCGCCTGGGCCGCATCTTCAAGCGCGATGGCGGTGGACCGTGGCCGGCGCACGACATTATCATCGGCGCTGTCGGCGGCCTGATCCTGTGGTTCGGCTGGTACGGCTTTAACCCGGGCAGCACGCTCTCGGCCCTGGACACGCAGGGAATAGGGCGCGTGGCCTTCAACACCACCCTGGCGGCCTGCTCGGCCGGCCTGGCAGCGCTGCTGGTTGCCTACTTCCGCGGCAAGAAATGGGATCTGGGCATGACGGTCAACGGCTTCCTGGCCGGTCTGGTCGCCATCACGGCCCCGTGCTACTGGGTCGAACCGGTCGGCGCCTTCTTTATCGGCATTGGCGGCGGCCTGGTGATGATTTTGGTCACCGAGGCTCTGGAATACTTCCGGATCGACGATCCCATCGGGGCGGTGCCCGTCCACATGGGCGCCGGCATTTTTGGGACGCTCTCGATTGGGCTCTTTGCCAGCGGGGCTTATGGCCTGCCGACCGCGACCGGGGCCGACACGGCCAGCGTGGTCACCGGCCTGTTCTATGGCGGCGGCTTCGGGCAGCTGGCCGCCCAGGCGGTGGGCAGTCTGGCCGTCACCGCCACCACCTTGGTCGCGTCCTATGCGCTGTTCTCCCTGGTCAAGGCGACCGGCACCCTGCGTGTCTCCGCGGCGGGCGAGATCGCGGGCCTGGACCTGCACGAGCATGGCACGCTGGCCTATCCCGAGCACGTGCTGCACGGCAAGGACGGCACGCCGAAGTCCGTGGCCGAGGCGCCAGTGCTCCAGCCTGGCAACCGTGCCGCGGCCGGCGCCGCGGGCGACTAGCGTATCAACGAAGACAGCGGGCCAACTGATCGCCCGAGAGCGGTCAGTTGGCCCGTTTGCATTGTTGGGAGGCCTGACAGTACGATAAGTTGCCGTTACCACAAATCCATCCCCGCCTTCCCTGTGCATTTCGCACATTACCCGTTCGGGTGACGCGGGTGAATGGCCCGCTCTTGGGGCGACACTGATGGGGACTTTCCGTAAACTGGCAGCACGATCACGCGTGCGCGGTCTCATTCCGCGTCGCGGTGCGCCGGAGGTTCCTTTATGCACGCTGCCAAGCCCCCTTCCCCCTACACCCCACGCTACGACCGCGGCAACTGCGGTATTGGTTTCGTTGCCAACCGTTATGGCCGTTCCAGCCATGCCCTGCTGCGCATGGGCCTCGAAGCCCTAAACAACTTGCAGCACCGCGGCGCGCTGGATGCCGATGCCCGCACGGGGGATGGCGCCGGCCTGCTGACACCCCTGCCGCATGAATTGTTTGCGCGCGAGGTCGAGCGGCTGACCGGCCGGCGCGTGGCACCCGAGCGGCTGGCCGTGGGCGTGTTTTTCCTCCAACCCGGCACCGAAGAGGCTACCATGCGGCTGGCCGAGGCGGCCTTTGCCTCCCAGCAGATCGAGCTGTTGGCCTGGCGCGCCGTGCCCACCCAACTGGACGTGCTCGGGAAGCAGGCGCGGGCCACCCTGCCGGCGCTCTGGCACGCCCTGCTCGGTCCCCACCAGCAAAGCCAAGACGCGGAGCATTTCGAGCAGCGGCTCTTCATGGCCCGCAAGCGCTTCGAACAACAGGCCCGCCCCCTTGGCGCCTACGTCCCCTCCTGTTCGAGCCGCACCATCGTCTACAAAGGCCTGCTCCTGGCCCCGCAAGTCCCTGCCTTCTACACCGATCTGCAAGACCCCAACTTTTCCGTGCCCCTGGTGGTCTTCCACCAGCGCTACAGCACCAACACCGCCCCCACCTGGCAGCGCGCCCAGCCCTTCCGGATGCTGTGCCACAACGGCGAGATCAACACCCTCCAGGGCAACCTGGCCTGGATGCAGGCACGCGAGCCCCTGCTGGCCGCCGACTTTGCCATCAACCCGGCCGACCTGCGCCCGGTGGCCGACACCGACGGCAGCGACTCGGCCATGCTGGACAATGTGGCCGAGCTGCTGGTGCATGGCGGGCGCGACCTGCGCCACGCGCTGACCATGCTGGTGCCGCCGGCCTGGGAGCGCGTGCCCGACCTCCCGGAGAACGTGCGCGACTTCCTGGCCTTCCACGCCGGCCTGACCGAGCCGTGGGACGGTCCCGCCGCCCTGGTCTTCACCGATGGCCGGCTGGTGGGCGCCACCCTCGACCGCAACGGCCTGCGACCCTGCCGCTACCTGGTGACCGAGGACGGCCTGGTGGCCGCCGCGTCCGAGGCCGGCGCGGTGCCGGTGCCGCCGGAGAACATCCGCGTCCACGGCAAGTTGGGCCCGGGCCAAATGCTGGCCGTGGACACGGCCACCGGCCGGTTGATGGACGATGCCGGCATCAAGCAGGAGCTGGCCGAGCGGCGCCCGTACGGCGCGTGGCTGCGCCGGTCGCGCAAGCTGGCCCCCGTAGCGGCCGAGGGACCCGAGGTCGCACCACGCACGCAGACGGAGCTGGTGGCCGAGCAGTCGGCCTTTGGCTATACGAACGAAGAGCTGGTGATGGTCCTGCGGCCCATGGTGGAGAACCGGGCCGAGGCCATCGGCTCGATGGGCGACGACACCCCGCTGGCGGTGCTGTCGGACAAGCCGCGCTCGCTGTTCAGCTATTTTCGGCAGCGCTTTGCCGAGGTCACCAACCCGCCCATCGACCCACTGCGCGAAGATTTGGTGATGTCGCTGCGCGTCCGCCTGGGCGCGCGCGGCAATTTCCTGAGCGAGACCCCGGCCCAGGCGAACCTGCTGGTGCTGGACAGCCCCTTTCTCTCGGAGGCCGACCTGGCGGCGCTGAGAGCCGACCCCGCTTTGCACAGCCTTACCCTCTCCACCCTCTTCCAGGCGACGGACGGGCCGGCCGGCCTGGCGGCGGCGCTGGCACGCTTGCAGCAGGCCGCCGGCGAGGCGGTGGCCGCCGGGGCCGAGGCGCTCATCCTGAGCGACCGCGGCGTGGACGCCAAGCAGACGTTTATCCCCGCGCTGCTGGCGCTGTCGGCCGTGCACCATTACTTGCTCAGTGCCGATCTGCGCACGCGCGTAGACCTGGTGGTGGAGACCGGCGAGGCGCGCGAGGTGCATCACTTCGCGGCGCTGGTGGGCTACGGCGCGGCCGCAGTGAACCCCTACCTGGCCCTGGCCACCGTCACGCAGCTGGTGCGCGGCGAGACCGGGCCCGCGCAGGCCCAGGCCAATTTCATGCACGCGGCCGAGCACGGCCTGCTGAAGATCATGTCCAAGATGGGCATCAGCACCGTGGACGCCTACAGCGGCGCGCAGATTTTTGAGACCATCGGCCTCAGCGGCCGGGTGGTCGATCAGTTCTTCGCGGGCACGGCCCACCACCTGGGCGGGCTAAGCCTGGAAGGGATTGCCGGCATCGTGCTGCGCTGGCACCAGGCCGGCTTTGGCGGCACCGCCCAGCCGGCGCTGACCAGCCCGGGCTTCTACAAGTTCAAGCGCGCGGGCGAGCTGCACGCCTACAGCCCCGCCATCGTCCACGCGCTGCACGCGGCGGTGCGGACCCCCGGCGCGCTGGACGGCAATTGGCGCGCGGGTTACGCCGCCTATCAGAAGTACAGCGACCTCCAGCACTCCACCCAGGCAGTCGATATCCACGACTTGTTGGGTTTCCGGCGCGCGTCCGAGTCGCTGCCCCTGGCGCAGGTCGAGTCATCCCACGCCATCCTGTGGCGCTTCTCCACCGCGGCCATGTCGCACGGCGCGCTGTCGGCCGAGGCGCATTCGACCATGGCCATCGCCATGAACCGGCTGGACGCCATGAGCAATTCCGGCGAGGGCGGCGAAGACCCGGCGCGCTACGACACCGAGAGCAACGACCGCATTAAGCAGGTGGCCTCGGCGCGCTTTGGCGTGACCGCCGCTTATCTGGTGTCGGCCGACGAGTTGCAAATTAAGATGGCGCAAGGCTCCAAGCCCGGCGAGGGCGGCCAACTGCCCGGCCACAAAGTCACCGCCGAGATTGCCGCCATCCGGCATGCCACCCCGGGCGTCACGCTGATCTCTCCGCCGCCCCACCACGACATCTACAGCATCGAAGACCTGGCCCAGCTCATCTATGACCTGCGCCAGGTCAACCCGCAGGCCAACATCTCGGTAAAGCTGGTGGCGCAGGCGGGCGTGGGCACCATCGCGGCGGGCGTGGCCAAGGCCGGCGCCGACGTCATCCACATCAGCGGCAACAGCGGCGGCACCGGGGCCTCGCCCCTGAGCAGCATCAAGTATGCCGGCATCCCGTGGGAGCTGGGGCTGGCCGAGGCACAGTACGTGCTAAGCGAGAGCGGGCTGCGCGGGCGGGTGCGAATTCGTGTGGACGGCGGCTTACGCACCGGGCGCGATGTGGTGATGGCGGCCCTGCTGGGCGCCGACGAGTTCTCGTTTGGCACGGCAGCGGTGGTGGCCGAGGGCTGCGTCATGGCCCGCGCCTGCCACCTGAACACCTGCCCGACCGGCATCGCCACCCAGAAGCCCGAGCTGCGCGCCAAGTTCGACGCCACGCCCGAGCAGGTGATGGCCTTCATGCTCTACCTCGCCCAGGAAGTCCGCGAGACCCTGGCATCCCTGGGGCTGAGCGCCCTGGATGCCGCCATCGGCCGGGTGGACCTGCTGGAGAGCTTGGCCAGGGAGGAGAGCGGGCTGGACCTGAGCAAGCTGCTGCTGCCGGCGCCCGGCCGGGCGCGCCGCTACCTGGGCGAGCCAAACCGCGTCAACCGGGCCTCGGCGCTGAACGACCGGCTGCTGGCCGACGCCGGCCCGCTGGGCGCCTCGCGTGAGGGCACGGGCTTTCAACAGTTGTCGTACACCATCAGCAACCGCGACCGCACCCTCGGCGCACGGCTGGCCGGTGAGATCGCGCGGCGGCATGGCGACGCGGGGCTGCCCGAGGGCAGCCTGGAAGTGAGCCTGACCGGGAGCGCCGGCCAGAGCTTTGGCGCCTTTGGCGTGCCCGGCCTCAACCTGACCCTGCACGGCCAGGCCAACGACTACGTGGGCAAGGGCCTGGCCGGCGGCCGGCTGGTGATTGCGCCCCTGCCGGCTGATGAGACGGTGGAGACACCGGTGCTGGCCGGCAACACGGTGCTGTACGGCGCCACCGGCGGCGCGGTGTTTATCGGCGGGCGCGCCGGCGAGCGCTTTGCGGTGCGCAACAGCGGCGCGGTG
>CAYUYN010000171.1:0-8178 GCA_964449185.1 uncultured Anaerolineales bacterium
CCTGCGCCCCGCGCCCATGCTGCGCGCCCGACCCGCCCAGGTGGACCAGGGCCAGGCTGGTCGGGGCGCTGCTGACCGCCGCGCTGGAGCGCCGGAAGCGCAGGTCCAGCTCATTGCCCGCGGGGGCGTTGGGGTCCTGTGCGTCCGCAATCGCGGCGCCGCGGCGCGTGCGCAGCAGGCGGGCCAGCTCCACGTGCGGGCCGGGCGGCAGCACCGAGGTGGCCTCCACCGAGAACTGCGCTTGAACATACAGGGGCGCGCCTTCCTGGTCGTGCCCGTTGCCGCCGCGCGCGTGGCTCTCGCCGTAGCTGATGACCAGGAACAGGCGGCCTTCGCCCGCGCCGACCTCGTAGGTGAGCGGCTCGTTAAGCACGATGGTGCGCCCGCTGGGGTCCACCGCCACCCCCGGCCGGATGTAGACGGCCGTATCGGGCGGGTCATTGGCCACCACCTGCAAGCCCGAGGCGATGCCGGCCCCGTGGCTGAGCAGCGCGTGCAGCTCCAGGTGCTGGCGGTGATAGTTGTGGGCTTCTTCCCACACATCGGCCGTGACGGCCATGCCGTCGGTGGCCTTGATGCGGCGGGTCGGAAGGGTTTTCATGGGGTCAGATTGCGTCACGCTGATTACCTCGCTGCGTGGCCGCGCGGGCGGCCAGGGTGTTCCCCGGCGGGACGATTACATCGTCTCGAGCCGCAGGGCATAACTGGTATGCGCGGGTTTTTCCGCTTCGATAATGGCTTCCAGCATCCGCCGGCGCTGCGTCTCCAGGCGGGTGCGCTCTGCTGGGGTCGTGGCCTGCGCGTCGCGCTCATCGGCCGGCAAAAAGGCCGTGACCGTAAACGTGTGCGGCTTGTTGAGTGTGCCCAAGGCCACGCCCGGGCCCAGGCGCGCGGTCGCGCCCAACCGGAAGTTGTGGGCGCCGTGTTCGGTCACCCGCGCCTTGGCGCCGGTGTAGATCTCCAGGTACTCCTGCAGGCCCAGGCGCGTGCCGCGCTTGCGGTACAGCGCCACCGCCGAGGCCAGCAGCCGCCGGCGCTTTTCTTCCGGCCAGCGCTCGTCGAGCGTGAGGTCTACCCAGGTGGCGAGCCACGGCAGCAGCTCGGCCGGGGTGAACTCGGGGTCCACATACAGCGGGATGGTCTCGATCTGCTGTTCGATGGGCGCCCAGAAGCTCTCAAACAGCATCAGGAAGCGCGCCATCATCTCGTCTTCTTCGGCATAGATGCCGGGCAAGAACCGCAGGTAGGCGCCCTTGGTCTCCACGCTGACGGCGGCCGTTTCGCTAGCGCGTTCTTCTGCGCCGCGCTCTTCGCCGCCGGGCAGATCGGTGAACACCACCGCCTCGCTTTCGAGGCTGCGGTCGCGGCGAAGCTGCCCGACCGTGGTGAACACCTGATACTCAAAGAGGTCGCCGGGCCGCACCGCGGTTTCCACGGTCCAGCGCAAGTATTGGTCATCCCCCACCACCAGCAGCACCGAGGCCTCGCCCTGGTTGCCCGAGGCGTTCGAACCGACCAGGCTCAGCTCGCGTGGCAGGCTGATGCGCAGGCGAAAGCCGGGCAGGGGCGCCAGGATTTCGACACGGGTGAAGAGCGTCACCGGCTCGCCCGGATAGCGCCGGCCGAAATCGGCCACGTGTGAAACCACCAGCGGGCCGCGCCCGGCCGGCGCCATGACGGCGGGCGGCAGGGGGATCTCGCGGGTGGCGAGCTCACGGCTCGGGTTGATTGGTTCCGTCACGCGTTACTCCCATGGGTCCGGTGCAGGGGGCTAGATTTCCGCTAACTGGACGCTGTGCGCCAACGACACGAGCAGGGTGTCGGCGGGGACATCCAGGCGGCGCCCATCGACGGCGCGCAGCACAGGCTCCGCCGCCGGGACGTCCGCGGCTTCACCCATCTGGCGCCGCTCCTGGCTGGGCACCACCGGCCGCTGCGCCAGGTGCACGTCCAGGACGTGCTTGACGCCCGGCACGCGCTGGATGAGCGAGAACAGCTCGGAGATAAACAGCGAGCGGCCAAACGGCCAGCCGTCCCAATCGGGCCCCAGCAGGTCGTCGCGCTGCTCGCCGGGCCGCTCCAGCGCCAGGGGGGTGACAAAGCGCTGCAGCGCCTCCACCACGCGCAAGCGCACCGCGTCGGGGTCGTGATACTCGGACGCCACGATCTCGGCCGTGACCTTGAGGCCCACGTACCGCGGCTCGCGCACGCGCACGGTGGTGGTGAGCAGCCGGAACTGATCCAGGTGCTTGGACACGGTCTCGCTCAAGGCCGGGTCGAGCTGGAGCTTGCTCAAGTCCTGCACGCGCATGGCTTCATACACGGCCGGCACCACCAGCAGGTCCAGCATGCCCGGCGCCAGCCCGGCCCCGTGGCCATTGGCCAGCTTGTCGGGCGTCAGGCACTTCACGCGCGCCACGGCCCGGCTGGCGCCCTTGGCCAGCACCACGTAGTCCTCGGCCGTCACGGCCCGCTGCTGCGCGCGCACTTCGCGGCGAGCGCGCAGCTTGGCCTCTTCCAGGGTTTCCTGGTCGCGGCCGCCTTCGGCCCGCACGTAGTTGTGCACCTGCACCACGTAGGCAATGGCGCTGCGCAGCGCCGTCAGCTTGCCGGCCGGCACATTGCCGATCACGCCGCCCCCGTGCCGATACTGCGTAAAGCGGATCAGGCGCGTGGCCTCGGGCAGTCGGCCATACTGGCGCACCTGGCCATCGGGCTGGCGCACGGCCGGGCCGAAATTGATCTCGCCGGTGGCCGTGTCGAGCGTAAAGTGGCGGTCATACCGGTTGGAGTTGGAGAACTCCGGCACCAATTGCCACGGCACGAACACGACCTCGCCATCACGCTTTTCTTCGATTTCGATTGTCTCGCCCTCGCGCGGCATGAGCACCGGGGCGTGCTGCAGGCGGTACACGGTGCCCGGCTCGCCCTTGCTGGTGCCCAGCGCCTCGTTGTGTACCAGGACGGCGTGCGTGGCGCGCGTGGTGGCGCCCAGGCTGTAGGCGGTCACGTTGACCACGCGCGGCGACTGCCGGTACATGCCCTGTTCGGGCCGGCGCTGCTCCAGGCGGCCGCGCAGCCACTGCGCCGCCCGGCCCTGCGCCTGGTCGGCGCGCAGGCTCAGCGGCAGATACAGCACCATTGAGCCGGACGCGTTGTTCAGGCCGCCGGTGGTGTCGCGCTCGTTGGGCAGGTTGCTGGGCGTCACTTCTTCCCACTTGCCGTCGCCGGTGGAGCACTCCCACACCAGGGGCGGGTCATTGCGGCGGATGCCGGTGGCCTCGGTCTCCTGGCATTCAAAGTCCAGCCGCAGGATGTGCCCGCGCAGGTTGTTGGTCTCGTCGAAGCCGAGGTAGAAGGTGTCGCCCGGCTGGGGCTTGGCCTTGTTGAACGTGTAGAACACCTCCACGCCCAGGCGCGGCAGGTAGTTCTTGTTGAAATCCTCTTCGCGCCGGAGCTGGCTCAGCCGCGGCGGCACGACGATCAGACGCTCGTCGGTGGTGAAGATGATCTCCGGCTCTTCGTCGTTGGGCCGGGTGGCCACCTCGGTAGCCTGCGGGATAAAAGCGGTGGTCGCGTCTTCGGGCGTGATGGGGAAGGGGATGGCCAGCCGGAAGGTGACCTCGGTGATGGCGCTGTGGGCCGGCTGGAGCTGGATGCCCAGCAGCTCCATGAACTTGATGTAGCTCTTCTCCGGCACCCGGTTGAGCCGGTAGACGATCATCTCCGTCATCCACGCAAACAGCTCGATCAGCGTGATCCCGGGATCGCTCAGGTTGTATTCGGTCCAGTCCGGACAATAGCGGATGATCCGGCGCCGGGCTTCGTCGACCAGGTCTTTTTGAAAGCGCAAATCATCCAGAATGGGTTCTGGCAAAGGCATAATCGGTCCTCTCGCGACTTGTACTCGGCCTGCCTAAACTGGCCAACGGCCGGTGGGTGCATTTCTCATTTTTGGCCGCGCCTCGGCTACCAGGCCACCAACGGAATACGGAATACGCAATACGCGCGCCCGCGCCACCAACGGGAGATGCACCCCGACCGGTTAGGGCGCCCCTTCGCTCTCGTCCAGAATAAAGAAGGGGTACACGATGCTGCGGCGGTCGTGGGTGGCCTTGATCGTGTATTCCAGCGTGCACAGCAGCACGCCGTCCCGCGCCCGATCCGCCACTACGTTGACCTGCTGCAGGTCGATGCGCGGCTCCCAGCGTTTCAGCGCCTGGTCTACGTATTCGGCCAACAGCGCATGCGTCGCGGCGTTGAGCGCCGCGAACAGCAGCAGCTTGGCTTTGCAGCCAAACTCCGGCCGCATCACGCGTTCGCCGGGCAGGGTCTCCAGAATAATCCGGATGGACTGCTCGATATCGCGCTCACCCCGCGCCAGGGCGATCTGCCCGCGCGGGTTGAGCTGGAGCGGGAACGCCCACCCCTGGCCCAGGAATTCACGGTTTCTAAGATCGTCGTCCACGCTCGCTGCCTCCCAGCCTACATGCCCCGCACGCGCACCTGCCCGGCAAACGACACCGGCAGCAGCGGCGCGGGCGGCGACGGCGGGGTGGTGATGGCCGGGCCGGTCATGCTGGACTGGCACAGCAGCCCCTGGCCCATTGACTTCACCCGCAGGGTGGCGCTGGGCGGCAGAAAGCTGGCTGAAATGCAGGGCGTGGGTCCCGGCCCGGCCAGCGGCGGGATGACCATCGCGCAGCCTGCCACCATGAAGGGCGCCGCCGACATGGGCACGGGCGTGCCCATGATCTTCACGCGCGGGTTGGGGGCGGTCGGCTTAGCCATGCCGCCGTGCGCGCACGTCACCACACAGGTCATGGTCAGCAGAAAACCAGGCATTACATCACCTCCAGGGCGCCGTTGTTGATGTTGACCAGCAGGCCGCCCAGCTTGAGCATGGTATTGGCCTTGATGTCGATGACCGCGCCCTCCACCTTCAGCATGGTGGCCGACTTGATCTTGACGAGACCGTTGGACTCCAGGTTGAGCAGCGCCTTGGCCTTGACATCCACCTTGGTGCCCTCCAGGTTCATCAGGGCCTTGGCATTCACCTTGAAGTTCAAGCAGTCGATGGTCACGTCGCCCAGGGTGCTGATGGCCAGCGAGTTCTTGATCGAGTCGATCTGGATACTGTTCATCATCGTCTTATCGACGATGCTGATGCCTTCCTTGCCGGCCATGTCGTTCAGCGTGATGACGTGGCCGCTGCGCGACTTGATAATGCGCTTGGTCACGAGGCCGCCCACCACCACGCCCAGCGCCGGCGGCATGTCGATGTTGTTCCAGAGCTGCCCGACGATGTAGGGGAAGTTCGGGTCGCCCTGCTCGAAGGCCACCAGCACTTCGTCGTTGATCTCGGGGATCGCCAAAAAGCCCGAAATCTTGCCGCCGGCCCAGGGCGACGCAATGCGGCACCAGTTGCTTTCCACCGGCGGCAGGCTGCCCAGGAAGGGCAGCTTGACCTTGACCCGCGCCATCATGAACGGGTCCACGTTGTTGGTCACCTGCCCCACCACCACCCCGTTCATCCGGCCCCGCGACTGGTTGGGGCTCAGCAGGTCGCCGATGGTATCGGGCTGCGAGCCGGTGATGGCAAACTGCGTCACGTAGCCGGTGTTGTTGGAGTAGCGGTGCGTGGACGAGCTCACCAGGTACAGTCCCGAGAACTGGATGCCGCACCCGATGATGGTGACCATGGCGCCGGCTTGCACGCGCGGATGGCCCTGGCACTCTCCGTCGGCCTGCATAAACAACTGCGACTGGGCCATGGCCCGCCCGGTGGCCAGGCCGGTGGCCTCGGCCATATTCGCCGCCGGCAGATCGGTGATGTGCGTCTTGGCCACGCCAAAGATCGTGCGCGATAGGGCCAATTGCGGCGCGGCGGTCACGCCGCTGACCGACGGCAAGAGCGGCACCATCGTCTCGATGGGAATTTTCTGGTCGCTCAGGCCGTGTACCATGATCATGCCGTCCTGCTTGGCGGCCGACAGGCGCGGATTGAAGCTGTACAGGTTCTTGCGCCAGGTTAGCAGCGGCCCCGGCAGGCCGGGCAGGGGCAGGCCGATGGGCTTGAACATCAGCGTGCCCAGCGCATTCATCACCAGCTCATAGCCGTTGCGGACGGCCAGCTCCTTCAGGAAATCCATGTCCGACTGGTTGTTCTGCAGCACGTACTCGCGCACGCCCGTGGTCGGGGTGGCCGTGCCCAGCACGCCGGCGCGCGCCAGCACCATCATCACGATGGCGCTGTCGGGCATGAGCATGTAGGTCGCGGTCTTCGTGCCGCGCGTCAGCCGGTGCGACTTGTCATACCCGCGGATCGTCAGCGAAGCCGGGCCCGACTCGAAGTCGGCTTCCACGGCCGTGATCTCGCCGGTGATGATCGGGATGGCGATCTCCGGGACGATGCTGGGCTCGATGGGAATGGCGCGGATGGACACCGGCGACCCGATCTTGAACATCGGGTTGTCCGCATACTTGAAGATCGGCGCGATGATCAGGCCCGTCGGGTCCGAATCGCGGAATTTGATCGAGAACATCCCCGGCCTGTGCAGGTTTGTGTTCACGACCACTTCTTCCACGTCACGCAGCATCAACTCGGTCAGCGGCGCATAGTTGACGCTGATGGTGAACGGGAAGTGACTACTGGGCGCAAAACCAGCCATAGGGTCGCCTTCAGTTGAGCGGGGTCAGCTTCAGGATCTGCCCCGACCGCAGGTCGCGCGGGTTTTCCAGGTTGTTCACCTTGGCGATGTGGCGCCAGTGCGCCGCATTGCCGTATTCCTGGTAGGCGATCCAGTCCAGGGTCTGGCCCTCGATCACCACCCACGTCTTGCGCGCCTCGCTGTAGGAGGTCGGGTTCATGGGCAGGCGGCTCAGCCAGCCCATGTCCTTTTCGGTCAGGCTCAGGTTGACCTCCGCCCGCAGGGGCGTGCCGTCCGCCCGGAACATGGTGTACTCAATCTCCACCTCTTCCACGTAGGAGATCTTGGACAGCATCATGCCCCAGGAGAACATCACCAACGGCGGCTCATCCATAAAGGGCGCTTTGTACACCAGCATCTGGATCGGCTTGAGGTGCAGGCGCACGTCCACCTGGGTGTCGGTGGTGTCAAAAAACAGCTCCAGGTCGAGCACCTCGGGCCCGCCGCCCTTGAACGTGGCCTGCGGCACATCGTGGTAGGCCTGGCCGACGGTCTTGCAGCCCTTGGCTTGGCCTTTGCGGTGCTTGGTGTCCCAATCCGCCGACTTGGAGAAGCCCAGCTTTTCTGGTTTGAACATCACCGGGATCGGGATGGGGATGAGCACCTTGTGGCTGATAAACATCAGCAGCATGGCGGGCACCGGCGCCAGGAAGGCCGTGACGGTCGAGGTGGCCTCGCCCCACCAGGTGGCGGCGTCGTGCAGCACGCCGCGCGCTTCGGTGGCCATCTGCGCCCAGTCTTCCTGGGCGCGGCGGATGGGGGCCGTGTCGTCGTGCAGGTCTTGGATGCCCTGCTGGATGGCTGCGCGCGTGGACTGGGCGCTGGCGGCCACGCCGGTGCGCGCCGGGGGCGGCGTGGCCGCGCTCGTTTGTTCCGAGTCCGCGTCGTTGGCGCCAATACCCTGTTCCCAGCCTGGGGAGCTTGCTGTCATCGTTGCCTCCGTCTACAGAACCGCGTGATGGCCGGTCAACCGGCCACCTGAGTTGAGCCGCTTAGCGCCGCTCTCGGTCAATGGCTAACAAACGCCGGAGAATGGGATACACCCGGCGGGCGACATCCTGGAGATCCACCGCAATATCGTTGGCCTGATTTTGCATTTCGGCCTGGGCACGCAGTCGTTCCTTGACGTCGTCGGGATGCTCCTCGAACTCGTCGATTTCGATCTCGACGTTCTTCTTATTCAACGCCGCCTTGGCCAGTTCCGCCTTGCGGGCCTCGCGCTCCAGGGTGATGCGCTCGGCGGAGGCCGACAGGCCGCTGATCGATGCTTCCGGATCGATTCCTTCATCGGTCAGGGTTGGCGCGACCAGGTAGCGCGTCCTGGTCGTAGCCGTGACCACCGTCGGCCAGGCGCGCGGCCGCAGCAGGGGCGTCATTTCGGTCCGGCTCGGCGGCGGCGGTGGCGCAGGCGGCACAAAGTCGCCATCGATGGGCGGCGCGGGTGGCGGCTCGGCGCCCAGCGACGGTG
>CAYUYN010000172.1:0-8175 GCA_964449185.1 uncultured Anaerolineales bacterium
CCCTGCCGCAGGTCGGCGACGACCGCGCGCAGTGCGCCGAGCTCGGCCTCGCGCCCGACCATTTCGGCGTGCAGGCCCTCGATGCCGCGCGCCTGGCCGCCGGCCGCCTTGCGCCGCAGCGCGCGATAGGCCAGCACCGGGTCGCGCTTGCCCTTGACCTCGATGCCGCCCAATTCCTCAAACTCAAACAGGTGCCGGACGGCGCGGTAGGTCTCGTGGGCGATCTGGACGGTGCCGGGGAGGGCGGTCTGCTCCATGCGCGCGGCCAAGTTGATGGCGTCGCCCAGGGCGCTGTACTCCACCCGCAGGTCCGAGCCCACCGCGCCCACCACCACCAGGCCCGTGTTAATGCCCACGCGCGCGTCGAAGTCCAGGCCCCACTTTTGCTGGACCTGCTCGCGATACGCCCGCATCCCGGCGACGATGTCGAGACCGGCCAGCACCGCGCGCTGGGGGTCGTCTTCGTGGGCGATGGGAGCGCCGAAGAAAGCCAGCAGCGCGTCGCCCATCAGGCGCGCGAGCGTGCCTTCATAGCGATAGACCGGGCGGATCATGTGCGTGAACGCGCCGTTCATAATCTCGCTGTAGTCTTCGGGGTCGAGCCGTTCGGCCGCGGCGGTGCTGCCCTTAACGTCGCAGAACAGCATGGTTACGATGCGGCGCTCGCCGACCATCTCGCCCTTGGCGCGGGCGGCCTCGAGCTTCTGCATCAGCTCGGCGGGAATGTATTGGTGGAGCTGGGACAGCGCGGCTTGGGGCGCCGGGGCCGATGGCACCGGCGGCGCGGCGGTTGGGAGCGTCATAACGGGCGGGGCGATGCGGCCAGGGATAAGCGGCAGGCCGCAGTTATCGCAGAAGGTGGAGTCGCTCAGCAGGACCGCCCGGCAGCGCGGGCAGGCTAAGGCGAAATGGGCGCCGCAGTAGCGGCAGTAGTTGGCCTGCTCGCGGTTGGCGCGGGCGCAGTTTGGACAATCCATGCACAGAAGTATAGGCGCGGTTGGGGAGGTTGCAAAGATGGGGGCTGGGGGCAGCCGGGCGGGGAGCCGGGGAGCCGGGGAGCCTGCTTTCAGGATGGGCTGCCGGCAGCGACACAACTGCTGCCGACAGCCCGCCTCTGTGGCCTACGGCCAACTGGCGCAGGCGCTGCCCGACGGCGAAGTGTACGTCACCGAGAACGCAAAGGGCCAGGCGGTGCGCCTGGCCCACACGCGGCGGTTGGCGCCGGGCGAGGAAATCGACTTTACTCCCGATATTGACGTGAACCGCGCGTTCTTAAACGCGCGCGGCTGAGGCCGCTCAACCCTGGGCTTAGGCGCCGGCCTCGGCCTTGGCCGGCGGCTGGCTGTTGCCGCGGGCGATGTAGGCCTCGACAAGGAGGAGCCCCTGCGGACCAGCGCGGCGAATGGTGTTGAGCAGGGTGTCCATCGACGACACCTCCTCGAGCTGCTCGGTCACGAACCAATCAAGGAAGCTCTTGGAGATGTGGTCGTTCTCCTTGAGCGCCCGGTCCACCAGCGCGTTGATCTGGCGGGTGACGGTTTCTTCCCAGGTCAGCGAGAGCTGCACGGCCTCCTCGGCGGAGGCGAAGTCGGACTGCGGCTCGGCCACGGCGGGGAGGCGGACGTGGCCGCCGGCATTGTTGACGAAGTGGACAAAGCGCATGGCATGGTTGCGCTCTTCCTTGGCCTGGCGGTAGAAGAAGCCGGCGAGCTGCGGCAGGCTTTCGCGCTCGAAGTAGCTGGCAATCGAGACGTACTGCAGGGAGGCTCCAAACTCGCGGCCGATCTGCTCGTTAATGGCGTTGTTCATCGACTGGCTGAATAGCATAAGACCTCCTGGCAATGAGCGTGGGCAGCCCGGCAGACACGCCGGCTATTCGGTATTATAAACCGTTATTGGTTTGGATTGGCTTAGGGTTTGTTGACGACTCTAAACGTCCAGGTGTGGGTTTGGCCGTAGGCGGTGATGGAGACGGTGTAGGTTTTTCCCGGGGAGAGCGGGGCGCGGGGGATGAGCACGATGGCGTCGCGGGGCGCGAGGAGGGCGCGGCCCTGGTCGCGCAGGGAGGCGATGGAGTTCTGGTAGTTGGTCTCGTCGAAGAGGCAGTGCTCGCGCTCGGCGCCGTTTTCTTTGAAGCTGTGGGTGGTGACGACTGGCCGCGGGGTGTCGGGGCCGATGACGTCACCGGCGCCCAACTGAAGCAGGACGGGCAGCCCGGCCGGGCCATTAAGCCCGATGCCGCTGCAACTGGTCAGGGGGTCGGGCTGCTCGCCGCCGTCGTAGCTGGTCAGGTAGACGGCGGTGTTGTGGTCGGGCCATTGGACGGGATAGGCCACGCCCGGTTGGGTCAGGCCGCGCCGCACGTCGAGCACCGCGCCGGTGTGGAAGGGCCCGGGGTCGGTGCCCGGCTCGGAGTAGCGGCCGTAGCCCACGCTCTGGAGGGCGGGATCGAGGATGCTCAGGGCATGGAAGGGCCAGCTCATCCAGTTGTCCAGGGTCTGCACGTCGGTCCACAGGGCTTCGCCGCGCACTTGCCACAGGCTGTTGGCGCCGGCCGTGGCGCCTTCGTTGGTGTACCACGCCAGGGCCGTTTCCTCGCCGCTGGTGTTGACGTCGTTCTCCACCAGGTAGCGGGCGTGTTTGAAGGCGCCGTCGCTCCAGGCGGCATTTTCGGCCAGGGGCGGCAGGTGGGCCGCGGCGCGGTAGTAGGTCAGGTAGGTGCGCCAGTCGCCGCCGGTGGGCGGGTTGACCGGGCCGGGCGTGGGGGTGGGCGGGAGGGTGGCGGTCGGCGCGGGCCCCAGGATGAGGGGGAAGTGGATGGGCGTGGCGCCCGGCCCGCTTTGGACCGCGGCGGTGGCCGCGGCCACGGTGAAGGGGGTGGGTGAAGGGCTGGGGCCGGCGGCGGGGAGGCTGTGGGCGCTACTGGTGCCGGGGGTGCCCGGCGTGCTCGGGGCGGTGGGACCGTCTTGGCTCGCAAGCCACAATGCGCCCACGGCCAACACCAGGGACAAAACTCCGGCGAGGGCGAGGCTGCGGCGCATTTCGCGTCTCATGGCGGAATGTTCTCCAACGCGCGCTGCTGCCAATGCCTTTCCAGCCAGCGCAGCGCAAGAAAGCCATAAAAGAACGGCAGCCAGAACGTCAGGGCGCGGAAGGCCAGGGTGAGCACGGTGGCCGCGCCCAGCGCCACACCGAGTGACGTCAGCACCAGGGTCATTACGCCTTCGACGACGCCCAGGCCGGCCGGGGTGGGCGAGACGATGACGAACAGCATCCCGATGCTGTAGCCGCCGATGACCGTTCCCACGGTAAAGGGCACCTCAAACGCCAGAAACGTGAGGGCCAGGATAAGCAGGTGCAAGACCCGTGCCAGCAGCGACAGCGCCGCCGGCACAAGGTAGTCGCGTGGGTGGGTGCGGAGGGCCTGGAGGCCGAGCGAGGTTTCGAGCGCGAACTCGTGGGCGCGGGCCTCGGACAGGTAATCGCGGCGCAGGAGGGGCCGCACCAGGCGGTTGACGGTGCGGGCCCCCCACTGCAGGACACGCTCAAAGACGGGCGGGGCGCTGGCGCCGAGATACAACAGGCCGGCCAGGGTGAGGGCGACGACCAGCAGGATGGCGGAGGCGCCCAGTTCCACGCCGGTCAGGTTGTTGCGCCGAAATAAGACGAACAGACCCAGCGCCAGCACGCAGAAGAAGGAGAAGTAGTCGAACAGCACAAAGAGCACGCCGGCCAGGGTCACGCGGCCGGCGGAGAGGCGGCGGTGGCGGGCGTCGGTGACGAAAATAGCCACGCCGCCGACGCCGCCCGATGGCGCGACGATGTTGATGAAGTTGCTGGCAATGACCAGGGGCAGCAGCTGGGACACGTGGGCTTCCATGTCGAGGAGGCGATAGACGGCCCGGTAGATGAAGGCGACGGTGATGGTCCAGGCCAACTGCACGAGCACGGCCAGGCCGATCCAGAGGGGGTTGCTGTGGCGCAGGGTGTCAACAATCTGCTCGACCTCGGTGAACCGAGACAGCACGAGGTAGAGGGCCAGCAGAAGGATGAGGGCAGGGAGGACGCGGCGCATGCCGGAGGCGATTATAACGTATGCAACAGAAATCCCCAGGCGCTGCCAGACGCCTGGCAGGGTCTTCTCATTCTCGTCCTGCCCAGACCTGGGGTGCGGGGTCCCGGAAAACCGGAACCGCGCAAGAAAATGGGGTGGTGCAATCGCGGCCGGCGAAGCCGGCCGCGATTGCACCACCCTAAACCTCTTGTCAAGAGAGCATCACGCGCTCTCTGTGAAGAAGTCGGGTTAGGAGTGCGGCCGCTCACCCAGGGTGACGCTGAGCGTCAGGGTGTCATTGCCGCGCACCAGGGTAATGGGCACGGTTTCGCCGATGGTGTAGTCCCACAGGGTGTTGATGAAGGGATGCTGCTCGTCGAGCGTGACGTCGCCCACACCGGTCAGGATGTCGCCCGCGCGCAGGCCGGCCGTGGCGGCGGGGCTGCCCTCGGTCACGGAGGTGATGTAGACGCCCCAGTCCACGGGGGCGTTCAATTGAACGCCCCTACCCGCCCCGGCCGGGGTGATGGATTCCCACGAGATGCCGAGGTAGGGCCGCGCGACGAAGCCGCGCTCGATAAGCTGCCGGCTGACGGCCTGGGCGATGTTGCCGGCGATGGCGAAGCCAAGGCCCTCGGCCTGGTCCAGGCCGTTGCCGCGCACGACCAGGGTGTTGATGCCCACCACCTGCCCGGCCAGGTTGACGAGCGGGCCGCCCGAGTTGCCGTGGTTGATGGCGGCGTCGGTCTGGATCAGGCCTTCCATCTGAAAGTTGGCGGCGGTGTCCAGCGCGCGGCCGGTGGCGCTGACCACGCCGACCGTGACGGTGTTGCGGAAGTCGCCCAGCGGCGAGCCAATGGCGATGACCGTTTCGCCGGGGCTGAGGGCATCGGAGTTGCCGAAGGCGGCATAGGCGGGCACGCTGCCGCTGACCTTGAGCACGGCCACGTCCACGAACGGATCGGCGCCGACCAATTGCGCCTCGGCGGTCGTGCCGTCCTGATAGATCACTTCCAGGCTCTGGTAGCCGTCGACCACGTGGTTATTCGTGACCACGTAGCCGTCGGCGGAGATGATGACGCCCGAACCCGAGGCCTGGCCCTGGCTGAGGGTGTTGACCACCGTCACGACCGCCGGGCTCACCTGGCCGACCGCCGTCTGCACGGCGGTGTTGATGTCGACGTTGAGTGTCTGGTCCGAGGCCGGGAGGGGGTCGGGCGCCACGGCCGTGGCCAGCGGCTGGCGGGAGAGTTGGTCGCGGGCGGCCAGGAAGACGGCCGCCCCCCCGGCCGCAGCCCCCAGCAAGGCCGTGCCGCCCAAGGTGACCACCGCGAGACAAGCGAATAGAAATCGGCGTATGTGCATGTGTCCGTCTCCTGCGAATAGGCGAAGTAGAAGTAGATTGAGGGTATTCTCGCGGGGCGAGGTTAAGCCGGGCTGAGACTATGTTTGGGAATAGATTAGTCTTCCTGTAAAATAGAAACCAATGAGTGACTTCACCATCGACGAAGTGATTTCGGTCTGCATTGCCCGCCAGATCACCGACGGGGAGATGGTTACCCAGGGCATCGCGACGCCCCTGGTGGCGGCGGGCTACCTGCTGGCCAAGCGCACCCACGCGCCCAACCTGATGTTTGCCTCAGCCATTGGCCAGGGCCTGTGCCGCGAGTGGGCGCCGCTGGGCCTGGCGCGGGTGGAGGGGCTGTGGCTGGATAAGTCGCTGCTGAACGTGGGCTTTGCCCGCGCGGTGGGCGAGGTGCTGCCGCGGCTGCGGCCCCTGGAGTTTTTCCGCCCGGCGCAGATGGACGCCGCCGGCAACTTCAACAACATTGCCCTGGGCAGCAACTACCGGCGGCCGCGGCTGCGCCTGCCGGGCACAGGGGGCATCCCCGACGTGACCACGTTTAGCGACCGGGTGTATTTGTACGTGCCCCGGCACTCGCGCGTGACGTTTGTGGAGAAGCTGGACTTCCTCTCGGGCCTGGGGCACTCACCCGCGCGCACGCGTGGCGCCGGTCCGCGCTACCTGATCACCGACCTGGGCCAATTCGATTTTGCCGGCGGCCGGCTGCGGCTGACCTCGATCCACCCCGGCGCGACACTGGCGCAGGTGCGCGCCAAAACCGGCTTCACCGTGGAGGTGGCGCCCGACTGCGGCCCGACCCCGCCCCCCTCGGCGGAGGAGGTGCGGCTGCTGCGGGAGGAGATCGACCCGCTGGGGGTGCGCCGGCTGGAGTTGTTGGGCGGCACGGCCCGGCGCGACGCCCTGCGTGACATCCTCGAGCGCGAAGGCGCGCTGGCCTGACGGCCGACTGCCCGAGCGCACATGCCCAAACTCCAAGAGCTGACCTGCGCCAACTGCGGCGCCGCCATCGATGTGCGCACCGTCCGCGGCATGCTGGCCGCCTGCGACTACTGCGGCTCGTCTTTTCGCGTGTCCACCACCATGACGCCGGAACCGACGCTGGGCGATCTGCTGCTGGGCGCGGACTTCCGGGACCCCGAGGTGCCCGGCTGGGTGCTGACCAAGCCGGAGAACTTGGAGTTCCGCCCCGGCTCGCCCGCGGAAGTGTGGGCGAGCTACCCGGCCTCGGATCTGATTCACCCCATCGTGCGCACGCCGGGCCCGTTTGACGACTTCGACGTCAGCCTGACCATGCGCTTCATCTCGGGCACGTACGATTATGTGAGCGCCGGGCTGGAGCTGCGCTCGTGGGATGCGGGCGATTACGTGGTGCGGCTGTCGGCGCAGGGCACGTTCAGCGTGGGCTGGCACCAGAAGGCGGATTGGGGCGGCGACCTGCTGGCGTGGGCCAGCCATCCGGCGCTGCGGTCGAGCTGGGGCGATGCCAACCGGGTGCGGGTGGTGCTGCGCGGCGAACAGCTGCGGCTGTACTTCAACGGCGTGCTGGCGGCCACGCTGCGCGACAACCGGTTCCCGTCGGGGCGCATTCGGGTGGTGCTCTCGCCGGGGAAGATGGGGGCGGCCGTGGTGGCCTTTGCGAATTTACAGGTGAGGGACGTGGCGCGGGATTAGGGGGCTTTGGCGCCGTGCGGCGTAAACTTTGCGTGGGGTGCGCGGGCCACGGCTTCCACGCGACACCGCATGAGAAGGCGCAGGGCTCAAGGCGCAAGGCACAGGGTAAGAAGGCAGGTGGGCATGGGCCAGCCACCGGCGCGCTTCGGCCTCAGGCGCGCTCATAGATCACCTGGCCCTCCTCCAGGGCGGTCTTGTACACCAGGCCATTCACCTGGCCTCGCTCGGCCAGGTGCTCGGGGGTGCTCACGACAATGTCCTTGCCCACCCGCAAGTCGGCTAGTTCGCGCATCACCGCCACCGCCGCGGCGCGCCGGTCGGGCGCTGCCGGCAGCACAACCAACAGGTCCAGGTCGCTGTCCGAGCGGGCTGTGCCGCGGGCGCGCGAGCCAAAAAGAATTATCCGCACCGGGGCAAAGCGGCGAACGATACGCTCCACCACGGCCGGCAGCCAGTCGGCGGCCTCTGTTGGAGAGATTTGTGAGCTTGTGGCTTGCGGGTTGCGAGACGTCATAGTCCAGGGCTGAACCTGCCAAGTCGCCAACAGCCGATTTGTAAGTTTGATCATACTCCCATTGTGCCGGTCGAACCGTTAATCAGTCATGTGCCTGCCTAAGATGAGCGAGGAACGATGACCCTGGAGCAGCCTTCTGCATTGGAGATGCGCGCCGAGCTTGAAGCCCTCGCCCTGCGCGACCTCCTCGGCCCCGCCGGCGGCCCCAAGGAGATCGTAGTCGCGTCCAGCGTGCGCCTATGGTGCGTAATGGGTCCGTATGCTCACAGTGGTACAACACCGAACTTGCCTTGCGTGAGCGACACGTTGAGATCGCAGGGCCGTTACCGCCGCGAAAGCTTGGGATGACCTGGGCCACCGGCGGTGAAAATCTCGCCAAAACTTTAAGGTTGTCCCTCTTGCTAGTAGAACAAATAATCCATACGCTGTACCTATGCCGATCATCGCCTGCGGACAGTCCAGCTTCAGAACTTAATTTGGTTGCCACCCGGCCGCCACACCGCCAGGCCTCACGCAGCGTTCTCCCTCTCCCAGAGGGAGAGGGCCGGGGTGAGGGCGAAATCTCGCTAC
>CAYUYN010000173.1:0-8132 GCA_964449185.1 uncultured Anaerolineales bacterium
CCTTCCGGGGTCGCTGTCGGTGGGCGCGAGTTCGAGATCGCTTTTCGCGGCAGCGGCGGCGCTAGCGGCGGCGGGCGCGTGCCGGCCTGGAGCCGCCACCTGCCGCCGGCGCTGTTCTTAGCAGCGCTGCTGATCTTGCTTGTGTCGCTGGCCCGGCCCCAGGCGCGTGTGAGCCTGCCGCGGTTGGAAGGCACGGTGATCCTGGCCTTCGACGTGTCGCGCAGCATGGCGGCCACCGACATGGAGCCGACGCGCATGGAAGCGGCGCGAGCTGCGGCGCAGAGTTTTGTCGAGGGCCAGCCCGCCACGGTGCGGATTGGGGTGGTGGCCTTCAGCAACAGCGGCCTGGAAGTGCAGGTGCCCACCGACGACCAGGAGGCCATCCTGGCGGCCATCAACCGGCTGGAGCCGCAGCGCGGCACGTCGCTGGGGCAAGGCATCCTGGCGGCCCTGACCGCCCTGGCGGCCGACACCGACGATGACGGCCTCGGGGTCGGCGGCGAGAACGAGGCGCCCGGCGGCGAAGAACAGCCAGGCGCGATTGCGGCGCCGGCCGTGGCCAACCCGGAGTCAACCGTCATCGTCCTCTTCAGCGACGGCGAGAACAACGAAGCGCCCGACCCGCTGGAGGCGGCCGTCGCGGCGCGGGAACAAGGCGTGCGGGTATACACCGTCGGCCTGGGCAGCGCCGAGGGCACGACCCTGGAGCTGGACGGCTTCAACGTGCACACCCAACTGGATGAGGCAATGCTCCAGCAGATTGCGCAGGTGAGCGGCGGCACTTATCATCGCGCGCTCGATCCAGACGCCCTGACCGGCATTTACGATGATGTGGCCGCGCAGTTGGTGGTGCGGGCCCAGGAAATGGAAGTGACCTCGCTGTTGGCGGGCGCCGGCATTGTGCTGCTGCTGCTGGGCGGCGCCCTGTCGCTGGTGTGGTTCGGTCGCGTGCCGTAGGCGGGGTAGGAGGACGGCGATGGACTTACTCTGGCCTGGTTTTCTAGCTCTGCTGGCGCTGCCGCCGCTGCTCGTGGCGGTGTATATCTGGGTGCTGCGGCGCCGGCGGCGGTTCGCCGTGCGCTATTCCAGCCTGGCGCTGGTGCGCGCGGCGCTGCCGCGGCAGGCCCAGTGGCGGCGGCATGTGCCGTTTGCGCTGCTGCTGCTGGCGCTGGCCAGCCTGATCGGCGCGCTCAGCCGGCCGGTGGCGGTCGTGCAGGTGCCCTCCGGCGAGGCCACCATCATCCTGGCCATGGATGTCTCGCGCAGCATGTGCGCAACCGATATCGCGCCCAGCCGCCTGGCCGCGGCCAAGACGGCGGCGCTGTCGTTTATCGACAACCAGGCGCCGAATACGCAGATGGGGTTGGTGGCCTTTGCGGGCTTCTCGGCGCTGATCCAGGCGCCCACCGCCGACCAGGCTCTGCTGCAGGACGCGGTGCGCGGCCTGACCACCGGGCGCGGCACGGCCATCGGCAGCGGCATTCTGGAATCACTGAATGCCATTGCGGAGATCAACGACGACATTGAGCCGGTGACTGGCCCACTGACTACCCTCGCGACGGAGCCGGGCACCGTGGTGGAGTACGCGCCCGAGATCATTGTGGTGCTGACGGACGGCGTGACGACGACGGGCATCCCGCCGCTAGAGGCGGCGGAGCAGGCCGCGGTCCGCGGCATACGCATCTATACGATTGGGTTTGGCACGGCCGGCGGCGGGTCGGGCTCGGTGTGCGGCGGGCAGGGCTTTGGCTTTGGCGGCGGGGGCGGCGGGAACTTTCGGCGCGGCATCGATGAGCCCACGCTGATCCAGGTGGCGGAGATGACGGGCGGGGACTACTACTCGGCGGAGAGCGCGGGCGAGCTGGAGGAAGTGTTCCAGAGCCTGCCGGCCTCGTTCTCCACCCGGCCGCAGACCACGGAGATCACGTTTGCGTTTACGGCGCTGGGCGCGCTGCTGGCCCTGGCGGCCATGGCGCTGGGCCTGCTGTGGATGCCGGCGGTGTAAAGGGGCTGCGCTAGACCTGCCTTTTTTTTACCTATTGTCCGTTGCAGCAAGACTTAGCCGGCACTCAGCCAGCCTGAGCCACTCTTGAATAACCCCCCGCTAAACTGCTGGGCGTAGGGCAAATTCGGAAACACACATTCACAAGAAAGAGGCGCAGAGAGAATATTCCAGCCGCAGGGTCAAGCGTTGGCGTTGAACAGGATGGCCTCGATGGTGGCCAGCTCCTCGGGCGTGAAGGCGCGCTGCGCGAGGGCGCCCACGGCGTCGTCGATCTGGGAGGGAGTGCTGGCGCCGATGAGGGCCGCGGTGACCTCCGGGTGGCGCAAGGCCCAGGCCAGGGACATTTGGGCCAGGGTTTGGCCGCGGGCCTGGGCCAGGGTGTTGAGGCGCTGGACCCTGGCCAGCTTGTCATCGGTCAGGTGCTCGGGCCTCAGGAAGCCGTGCGGCTTGGAGGCGCGCGAGCCCTCCGGGATGCCGCCGAGGTATTTGTCGGTGAGCAGGCCCTGGGCCAGCGGCGAGAAGACGATGCCCCCGATGCCTTCCTCGCGCAGGACCGTGAGCAGGCCGCCCTCGATCCAGCGGTCGAACATGTTGTAGCGCGGCTGGTGGATGACGCAGGGCGTGCCCAACTGGCGCAGGAGGCGCGCCGCGCGGCGGGTGTCTTCGGCGCGATAGTTGGAGAGGCCGACGTACAGGGCCCGGCCGCTGCGCACGATGTAGTCCAGGGCGCCCATGGTCTCTTCGAGAGGGGTGTTGGGGTCGGGCCGGTGGTGGTAGAAGATATCGACGTAGTCGAGGCCCAGGCGGCGCAGGCTCTGGTCGAGGCTGGCCACGAGGGACTTGCGCGAGCCCCAATCGCCGTACGGGCCGGGCCACATGCGGTAGCCGGCCTTGCTGGAGATGATCAATTCGTCGCGATAGGGCGCCAGGTCTTGCCGCAAGACTTCCCCAAAGGTGATCTCAGCCGAGCCGGGCGGGGGACCATAGTTGTTGGCGAGGTCGAAGTGGGTGACGCCCAGGTCGAAGGCGCGGCGCAGCATGGCGCGGGCATTCTCCAGGCTGTCGACGCCGCCAAAGCCGTGCCACAGCCCAAGCGCGATGGCCGGGAGCTGGAGGCCGCCGCGGCCCGCGCGCTGATACTGCATGCCGGTGTAGCGTGTGTCCGAGGCGATATACACGCGTGCTCTCCTCTCCTGCTATTAGGGGTAGGGGATAGGGTAGACCACATTTGAAGCAGGTCCCCGGCCTACGCTGGGCGGGCGGCGGTTTCTGATTACGGCGTGGCGGCGGGCGGCGCCGGCTCGGCCGACAGCGCGGAGCTGTGCGCGCGGGCCTCCAGCGTCACGATGCAGTCGCGGCCGGCGGCCTTGGCCGCATAGAGCGCGGCGTCGGCGCGCTGCAGCAGTCGGTCGACGTCCTCGCCGGCCTCGTCCAGCAGGGTCAGTCCAATACTGGCCGTCACCCGCAGGGGCGCCTGGTCGAGCGTGATGGCCTGGCCGCGCACGGCCTGGTGTACCCGGGCGGCCAACACCTGGGCGCTCGCCAGGTCGGTCTCTGGCGCCAGCAGCACAAACTCCTCACCGCCGTAGCGCGCCAGGGTGTCGTTGCCGCGTATCACCCCGGCCAGCAGCGCCGCCGTGCGCTGCAGCACCAGGTCGCCCGCCGGGTGGCCGTGCCGGTCGTTAATCGCCTTGAAGTGATCCACGTCCAGCATCAGCACGGCCAGCGGGTGGTGATGCCGCCGGCTGCGCTCGATCTCAGGCTGCGCCACGGCCAGGAAGGCGCGGCGATTGAGCAGGCCGGTGAGCGCGTCGGTTTGGGCCAGCTCGGTGAGCGCGGCGTTGAGCGCGCTCAGTTCGGCCGTGCGCTCGGCCACGCGCGCTTCCAGCTCCTGGTTGAGCTGAATAAGGCGCTGGTTGGCGGCGGCCAGGACATCTTGCTGCGCGCGAAGCTGGGCCAGCAGCGCGGCCAGCCCATAGGCCATCAGGCTCATGAGCGCGATAAACTTCTGGGCCTCGACCACGCTCACGCGCGGTGGCAGATTGCCAAAGGGCTGCCGGCCGGCGGCGAGGAGCACGACGACGAACAAGGCCACCATGGCCACGGGCAGCGCGATCCGGCGCATGTCCCAGCGGGCGGCCACGTACAGCACGAAGGGCAGCAGCATCCCCGGCCCAACATGGGCTCCGCGCAGCAGGCCGTCTTGCGAGGCAGCCAGCACGGCCAGGGCCACCAAGGCCACCAGGGTCACCAGGGCATCCGCCGGACGCCAGGCGGACCCGCGCGCCGGCGCGGCGGGATCGGTGCCCGGCCAAAGGTTGAGCAGCAGGGGCGTGAACAGCATCAGCCCGAGCCCGTCCCCAAACCACCAGATGCGCCAGAACTCAAAGTATCCGGTTTCAGCGCCGCGAAAGGTGGCATAGACGGCGGCGCCCAAGATGGCCGCGGTGATTGCGCCGAGCACCGGCCCGGCCAGGATGAATTTGGTGAGATCGGACAGCGTGGCAAAGCGCGGCGAAAACCGCGACCGCCGCAGCAGCCAATAGACGAAGCCGGCCTCGGCGAGGTGGATCAGGCCGAAGAGCAGCGCCTCGCTGAGGCTAAAGGTGGGCAGGCCGGCGGCCACCTCGGCGGCCAGGGCCAACAGCGCCAGGGGCACGCAGCCGCGGCCCTGCCGGAGCAGCAGGGCCGCAAGCAGAACGCTAATGGGCGGCCATAAGACGGCGGCGCCCTCTGGCATGACCGTGAAGGCGAGCGCGAAGCGCGCGCCGAGGTAGCAGAGCAGTGGAACGAGCAAGTAAGCCGCGAGATCTTTTTTTGACACGCTCGCCTCACGCGGGCCGCTGGTCAGATATTGCCTGGCAGCGGCCTATTCTGCTCGGTCCCCACCCGCTTCTGAAGCAGCACTACGGCCGCGACGATCAGCAGAATCACAACGCCATAGACCCGGAAGGGGCCGCGCCCGCCCAGGCTTTCCATGAGCGGGCCGCCCATAAAGCCGCCAACCGCCGCGCCCAGGATGGCCACCGTCATCAGCCGGTGGTGGCGCTGGGTGGCGTCGGCGACATTCGTACACAGCGGCGCGCCGACGAGGGTGACCAGGGGCGTGAGGCTGGTCAGCAGTCTGATCTGGGTGCCGGTGAAGCCGAGCGATTGGTAGTAGAGGACGAAGAAGGGCAAGTGGCAGGCGCCGCTGGCAAACAAGAGGACATTGACGGTAAAAGGCCAGGCTTTCCGCATGCAGGCTCCGGTGAGGCTGTGAGGGATGAATGGCGAGGATTATAGTCGAGTTGGGAGAGGGGGCGCTTCTGTGGCGGAGAGGCCTGGTCAGTCAAGAAGGGCTGCCGGCACAAGAGGGTTAGCGCGGGCACTCGTCTCTGCCTTCGGCGTACCCACGGAAGCCCGCGGGCTTACGTGGGCAGGCGGCTCGCCGGCCGGCCCCACGCGCGAAGCGCTCAGTGGGGTGAGCCGGTGCCGGGAGCCCGCTCCTACAAGTCAATGAGAGACCTATTCGGTGAAGGCTGCGGGCGCCAATGGGTTGCCGCGAGCTGTGACCGCTTCCACGTTGGCCCGGAAGTCTATGCTGGCTAACGGCCTGAAAAGGTTGTTTAGGAAGCGGCTGGCGCCGTTTCGCGCCGGACCACCGGGGCTACCTGGGTGGCGAAGAGCTCGATGGCTTGGGCCACTTTGGCGAAGGGGAGGCCGCCGATGTCGATTTGGCCCAGGAAGCGCTGGTGGCCGAAGAGCTGATGCTGAAAGAGCAGCTTGTCGATGACCTGCTGTGGGCTGCCAACCATCAGGCCGCCCTCGAGGCTGGCCAACTGGTTGTAGCTGGGGCGCGTCACCTGCCAGCCGGGGCCGCGGTCTTTGGCGAGCTGGCCAAAGTAGTTGGCGTAGTAGGGGTAGAAGCCCTCCAGGGCCGCCTGCGAAGTTGCCGCCACGTGGAAGTGGCTGGAGACACCCACCTGGAGCTGCTCCAGCGGGTGCCCGGCCTCCTGGCCGGCGCGGCGGTAAAGCTCGACCAGGGGCCGGAAGCGCGACGTGTTGCCACCAATGATGCCCAGCATCATCGGCAAGCCCAGCCGGCCGGCGCGCACGGCGCTCTCGGGAGTGCCTCCCACGCCCACCCAGATCGGCAAGGGCCGGGTAGGGCGCGGCGAGATTTGGGCGTCGTGCAGGGGTGTGCGGAACTGGCCCTGCCAGGTGACGCGCTCGGATTGGTTGAGCTGAAGCAGCAGCGCGAGCTTCTCAGGGAAGAGCTCGTTGTAATCGGACGTATCGTAGCCAAAGAGCGGAAACGATTCGACAAAGGCGCCGCGGCCGACGATCAGCTCAGCGCGGCCGCCCGACAGCAGGTCCACCGTGGCGAAGTCCTCAAAGACCCGCACCGGGTCCGCCGTGCTGAGAATAGTGACCGCGCTGTCGAGCTTGATTTGCTTGGTCACGGCGCCGATGGCGGCCAGTACGACCGGGGTGGCCGAGATGGCCATGTCGAGCCGGTGGTGCTCGCCGACCGCAAAGACATCCAGGCCGGCTTCGTCGGCCAGGCGCGCGTACGCCAAGATATCCTGCAGGCGCTGCTGTGGGCTGATGGGCTGGCCGGTGTGCGGGTCGGGCAGCAGCTCGCCAAAGGTGTAGACACCCAGTTCCATCGTTACAGTTCCCCGCTGGCACGCAAGGCCCGGTGCGTGACGCCCATGCAAATATCCATGACCACCTGGAGCCCGGCTGCTTCGGCGCGCGCCGCCGCCTCGGCATGCACGCTGCCAGGCTGCCTCCAGACCACGCGCGCGCCCTTGGCGATGGCGTCTTCGACGATGGGCGGCACGGCCGCCGACGGGCGAAAGATTTGGACCACATCCACCGGGTCGGGGATGTCGTGCACGCTCGCGTAGGCCTTTTCGCCCAGGGCCTCGGTTAAGTTGGGTTCACTGGGATGATGCGATAGCCGACCGACTGGAGATAGGCCGGGATGGTGTGGTTGGGCTGGTCCGGTTTATCGGTGAAGCCCACCACGGCCACGGTATGGTTGTTGACCACCGTAGGTGTCGCGCAGCTCTTGCCAGGACGGCGGTGGTTTGGTCACGCGCTTAGTTCCCGGCCGCGGTCGTGAGCACCACGCCCACCTGCGAGGGGTCGCGCACCAGCAGGCCCTCGTCGGTTGGCGCCACGGCGAAGCCCGCCTGCCGCACGCGCTCGGCCGCGCGGTTCAGCTCGGCCTGGTCGGGCAGCACAATGGTGTAGTAGCGGATGCCAAGCGTGTTGGGCGGCGGGGGCGGCGCGCCCTCGCCCTGCCAGGTGTTGAAGGCGATCATGTGCGGCAGCTCGTTGGGAGCCACATCGCCCATGCGGAAGCTCGGGATCCAGGTGTCGTTGGTAAAGCCCAGTATGTCGCGATAGAAGCGCATCTGGGCCTCCAGGTTGGAGCCATAGAGATGAACGTGGCCGAGGCTGAGGTCGGCGGGCAGGGGCTCATCCAGGCGGTCGTCGGGGTTCAAGTGGGCGAAGAGCGCGTCCAGGTCGAGCGGCTCGCGGCCATCGCTGGGGGTGCCATCGGCGCGGCGGATCGCAAGCTGCCCGTTCTCCATGCCAAAGAAGCCGTCTTCCAGTGAGCGCACATACAGCTCAATGTTCTGGCCCTCGGCGTCGTCCAGGTAGGTGGTCTTGCTGATGATGTGGTCGGTCGGCGCGTTGGGGTAGCGCAGCGCAAACAGGTGCGCGATGGCGCGAGCCAGCTCGCGGCGGTTGGGATAGAGCAGGGCAAAGTGATAGAGGCCGGTGGCGCCGCGCGGCCGGTACGCGCCGGGCACCTCGGTGAGGCGCAGCAGGTCTTCGCCGCCCGCGCCCAGGCCGGCCGACTGGCCCTGGCGCCAGTGGACCTTGAGCCGCAGGATGTGCTGATAGAAGAGCAGTTGGCGTTCGAGGTCGGCCACGGTCAGGTGGACGTGGCCCAGCCGGGTGGCGGGGTGGATGATAGGACCCGTGTGGGTGGTGGAGAGTTGAGCGGTGGTCATGAGGGGCCTTTCGAAGGATTCGTATCTTGAGGGAAGTCTAACACATTGCCGCGGAGGCGGCCGTACTGGTCCCCAAACCCCAGACTCATTAAGACGGTTCGCCGGCGATGGGC
>CAYUYN010000174.1:0-1838 GCA_964449185.1 uncultured Anaerolineales bacterium
TGGCCGTGCAGCTCACCTGCTCGCCCACAGCATGCCTCGCCGCTGGATCTCGCGCGCTTCGGGCACGTCGAAGTCTTTGACGACGTGCCCGAGCGATGAGTAGAAGACGCGGCCCGCGCCATAGCGGTGCTTCCACGCGACCGGCATGACGGTGCCGGCCACCCAGTCGGCGTGCTCACCGCTGAAGGTGGTGGTGGCCAGCACCTCAATGGCCGGGTCGACGTGCAGGTAGTATTGCTCCGAGTGCATGCGGAAGTCGGACAGGCCGGCGGTGAGGGGGTCGTCGCGCCGCGTCAGGTTGACCTCGTAGTCGATAATGTTGCCCGGGTGCGCCACCCACTGACCGCCCACCATCCATTGATAGTTCGGGTTGTCCCGAAATGAGTCGGCCATGCAGCCGTGCCAGCCGGCCAGCCCCACGCCGCCGCGCACGGCGGCGAGCAGGCCGGCCTCTTGCTCGCGCGTGATAGTGCCCATCGTCCACACCGGCACGATCAGGCTCAGGCGGCTGAGGCGCTCAGCGTCCAGGTAGGCGTCGAGCGTGTCCGACACCTCCACCGCATAGCCGGCCTCGGCCAGCAGGTGCGCAAAGAGCTCCGCCCCCAGGCGCGGCTCATGGCCTTCCCAACCACCCCAAACCAATAAGGCAGATTTAGGCATGCTAATCATCCAATTCCCAATCCCGCAATCCCGCCGGCAGCGGCGCGGGCCGCTCGCACGTGCTGGCGATGTGGATGGACCGGTCGAGCACGGCCGTATCGAGCATGGCCTGCATCACGTCCACAACGTGATAGGCCAGCTCGCCGCTGGCACGGTGCGGCCGGCCGGTCTGCACCGCGCGCGCCATGTCGGCCACGCCCAGGCCGCGGCTGTTGGAGGCGTTGGCGTGGGTGAGCGGCACCGACTGCCATTCCTGGTCGCCCGCTTGCCGCAGCTTGACCGCGCCGCCAAAGCTGTTCGGGTCGGGCACGGTCAGCGTGCCGCCGGTGCCGTAGATTTCGATGGGCGGCAAGGTGTTGGCCAGGACGTCGAAGCTGGTGACCAGGGTGCCGATGGGGCCGGCGGCGAAGTCCAGCACGGCGGCGACGTGGGTGGGCGTGTTGACGGTGATGAAGCTGCCGGCGCGCGGCTGGCTGCTGATGAGACGCTCGGCGCGGGTGATGCGGGCCGAGCCGGAGACACGCCGGATGGAGCCGAGCAGGTGTACCAGGGCCGTCAGGTAGTAGGGACCCATGTCGAACAGCGGGCCGGCCCCCGGCTGGTAGAAGAAGTCGGGGTCGGGGTGCCAGCTCTCGGGCCCGCTGCTGCCCATAAAGGCCGACGCGCCGACGACCGTGCCGATGGCGCCGTCATCGATGAGCTGGCGGCAGGTCTGCAGGCCGGCGCCCAAGAAGGTCTCGGGCGCGCAGCTCACGCGGACGCCGTTGGCCTGCGCGGCGGCCAGGAGCTGCTGCCCATCGGCCCGGTTCATCGTGAGCGGCTTCTCGGAATAAAGGTGTTTGCCGGCGTTCACGGCGGCCAGGTTGACGGCGGCGTGGGCCTGGGGCACCGTCAGATTGACGACCAAGTCGATGCTGGGATCGGCAAGCAGGTCGTCGACCGAGCAAGCCTTCGGCACGCCGTATTCGGCCGCCCGCGCCTCCGCGCGGCTGAGATCAATGTCCGCGCAGGCCGCGACCTTTAAGTAATCAAACTTCTGGAAGTTCTCAAGATAGATGCCGCTGATAACGCCGCAGCCGACGAGACCGATGGTGGAGGTCATGGTGGGTGGGTGTCCTTTGTGAGTGGGATGGGGGCCATGATACGCCGGGATCGGGAAGAGTGAAAGTGCGTATGTG
>CAYUYN010000174.1:1938-8106 GCA_964449185.1 uncultured Anaerolineales bacterium
GTGTGTGGGTGTGTGGGTGGGGGCCGGCTGTGATACCGTCTAATCAACGAGGCCACACTCGCTGTATAGTCATACGGTGCCCCTCGTCATCCACGACCCCCACGCCCTAACCGCCTGGCTCGCCCACGCCGCCGCACACGAACCCTACCTCGTCGCCATCGATGGCCACAGCGCCGCGGGCAAGTCCACGCTCAGCCGCGCCATCGCCCGGGCCGTGCCGCGCTGCCAGGTCGTCCAGGGTGATTACTTCTACCGCGTCCTGGACCCTGACTACCGCGCGGCGCTGACAGCCGAAGAAGGCTACGACCAGTACTTTGACTGGCAGCGGCTGGAGGTGCAGGTGCTGCGACCGCTGCGGCAGGGCCTGCCCGCTCATTACCAGGCCTATGACTGGGACCACAACGTCCTGGGCGCGTGGAAGACGGCGGCGCCCGAAGGCGTCATCGTGGTCGAAGGCATCTACAGCGCCCGCCCGGAGCTGGCGGCGTACTACGATGCCGTTATCTACGTCGAAGCGCCGTACGAGCGCCGGATGAAGGTCCAGCGTGAGCGCGGTGATGCGGGGGCGTGGATTGAGCGATGGGCGGCGGCGGAACTGTATTACGCTCAGCACTGCGCGCCTCGGGAGCGCGCCGATGTCGTGTTTGTCGGTCTGGGTGCAGCCGGCTAGCGCCTGAACACAGTCGTCACCCGCTACCCGTCATACTTCTCTGCGGTACAATACCCGCTCTCAGCAACCCCTCTGACATCCAAAGGAGACTTCCATGCAAATCGGCATTCTCGGCACCGGTGTGGTCGGCGCGGCGATTGGGTCGAAAATGGTCGAGCTGGGGCACGCGGTCAAGATGGGCGCGCGCTCGGCGAGCAACGAGAAGGCCGCCGCCTGGGCCGGCGCGCAGGGGCCCAAGGCCTCGCACGGCACGTTCGCCGCCGCCGCGGCGTTCGGCGAAATGCTGTTCAACTGCACCGCCGGCCAGGCCTCGCTCGCGGCGCTGACCCAGGCCGGCGCGGACAACCTCCAGGGCAAGATCCTGGTGGACATCGCCAACGCGCTGGACTTCTCGCGCGGCCTGCCGCCCTCGCTCAGTGTGGTGAATACCGACTCGCTCGGCGAGCAGATCCAGCGCGCCTTCCCCGACGTGCGCGTGGTGAAATCCTTGAACACCATGAACTGCAACGTCATGGTCAACCCCGCGCTGGTGCCAGGGGACCACGACGTCTTTGTCAGCGGCAATGAGGCCGCCGCCAAGGCCGAGGTCACCGCCCTGCTGCGCGACGGGTTTGGCTGGAAGTCGGTCATCGACCTGGGCGACATCACCACGGCGCGCGGCGTGGAGATGATTTTGCCGCTATGGGTGATGCTGATGATGGCCAAGGGGACGCCGAATTTTAATTTCAAGGTGGCGCAGTAGCGGCGTGTGGGGGTGCGGGACGCTTCGCGTGGGAGTGTGGGGGAAGTGGCCAGTATCCCAAGCTCCTTTCTCCTGTGTGCCGGTGTTGCTCACGCGGGAGGGCTGGGGTGGGGGCCATTCCCCGGAGCGTGTGTTGTTCAGCGCGAACATCCGTGAGCGCCGCAGCGCTCTATTCGTTGAACTTTGCTCGGATCAGGTCTGCTACGCTGCCCTTGGGGTAGTTTTGTTTGGTCGTGAGCCTAAGCAGCGGAAGCCCAATCTGCTTGCAAACAGCTTTCTTAAATTCGTCACTCTCGCGCCGGCTAAATTTAGAGTGGCTGCTGTCATCCAGTTCGACGGCCATGAGGGGTTGATGCGTTTCTTGGTTGCATAGCAAGAAATCGAAATGTTTGCATAGAATCTGGTTAATGTGATGTTTCCTATTAGATGGTTCGTTTGACAGGAGCATTACGTCGCCGAGCCTCACCTTGGAAAATATCAGATAGTCCTGACCGACTTCATTTGTCAGTTGCCGGTAGAGCGCTAATTCGCGATAGCTTGACAGTGACTTTTTTACGCGGTATTGCGGCGGGTCGGCCGTGCCTAGCTCAAGCTCAGGCTCAGCGATGATCGGTCGCACGTGGTCTATGGCGATTTCATCACGGGCTGTAAGCCAATCGCGAAAGCGGCGCAAGATACTGAAAAGCGCTTTCCGGCTGTTCTCGAAGAAGCGGCGCATCGTATATTCCTATAAATCCGTTACAAAATCCGCTGCCAACCGGTGTCGATTTCCCCCGCCTCATTACGTAGGTAAGCCAGCGGGCACAATCACCCAACCCTATGCGTGTCCCAGGCCGCCATCAGCGCGCTGCACGCGCAGGCGCCCGACGCGGCCGAGACCGACCGGCTGCAGATCGCGGCGCCGTATGGCGAGCCGGCGCGGCGGATGGACACATTAGCTTCAACAGAGGGCCGCGGCCTAGATCGTCATGCCCGCGGGCTGCGCCGCCCGCCGCTTCATGACGCTGTTGACGATCACGTGTACCAGGAGGCCGCCGATGATCACGGCGGGCACAAACATCACCACAAAGCCCCCCACGAAGTAGGCGCCCAGGATGGCGCCACTGGCCGCCAGCAACCCGGCCACACCCTCCTCCGAGCTCAGCTCGTGCCGGACGCCCTCGGCATCGGTGCAGTAGACGGACGTGACATGGGTGGGCATGCCGTCGGAGTTGCTCACCGCCTGGCCGCCTTCTTCAAGGCTCACCTCACCGCCCTCCGGGCAGATCAGCCCGCTGGCGAGCTTGAAGTGGGCTTCCGGCGCCAGGCCGAGGGCCATGCCTCCCACCGTGGCCATGGTCATCAGCGCGGTGAGGCCCGCCAGGGTCGCCATGATCAAGACCATCACCGCCTGCGCGATCCAGTAGATGGCCACTTTTTTCATGTGTACCTCCGGTTAGTTCACCGATACCAGCGCGAGGGGTAAAGCTTAGTCGAATGCTGATGTTTGTGAACGGGCCTGGGCGTACACAAAAAAGCCCCGCCTTTTCAGGCGGGGCTTCCGTTTGCACGAGACGGTTCCGGACTAGACGACCTTGACGTCCGCGGCCTGCAAGCCCTTGGGGCCCTTGGTGATGGAGAACTCCACCCGCTGGCCCTCTTCGAGGTTGCGGTAGCCCTCGCCCTGGATGGCCGAGAAGTGCACAAACACATCCTCGCCGCCTTCCTGGGCCAGGAAACCGTAACCCTTGCTGCCGTTGAACCACTTGACCGTGCCGACGATGCGCTCAGACATTGCATTGCCTCCTTGGGGCAAAAGAGAATGGAGATTGCTTGCTAGTCTCCATCGGACGGCCAAAAAAAGACGGCTCAGGGAAGTGCCCTTGAGCCGTCGGTTCTTGCTTCCAACGAGTACTACTGGCAACCTACTGCTTCCAAATATACCAAATACCTTTGGATGAGTCAAGGTGTTGCGTGAGAAAAAATCCGGGGTGCGGATGGCCGGTTTTATCGGCCCCCGCACCCCGCCTGGCTTCAAAAAGGGAGCCGGGTCTTAGGCCTGGTGCGTCTGGCGGGCTTCCAGCAGCAGCGCGTTCACCTCGGCCGTGGCCTGCACGACGCTGACATCGGAGGCGGCCGCCCATTCCTGGCACAGCCCTTCACGCGCCTTGCGCAGCATGGCGGTGTCGCCCTCGCTCAGCGGCTTGAGCCAGCCGCGCGCGGTAAGGTCACGCACGGCTTCGCACATGGCCTGGAACGTGCCGACCTTCAGCCGGCCCAGCAGTTCCAGCCGCCGCTGGCGCGGGTCGGGCGTCAGGGGGGTGGGGCTGCTCCGCAGGATGCCCCGGTAGCGGGCCAGCTCGGACTTGGACGTCAGGGGCCGCAGCCCGTTGCCGTTGCCATTGCCGCTGTCGCCCACCGGCACCCACACCGTGCTGCGATCGATCGCCACTTCGTAATACTGCTGCTCGGCCGCCTCGAACCGCTTGCTGACCAGCGCCACCACCCGGCCCACGCCATAGGTGGGGTGTACCACGCGCTCATCGATTTTGAAGGCCATGCAGTCTCCCTAGACAGGCCAGAGTCTGGCGACGATGAGACTGATGGAATTAATAACGGCGGTTGCCGCCGCGCGCCTTGTGCCCGCGCTGGCCGGGGCCGCTGTTGCCAAAGGCGCCGCCACGCGGGCGCACGCCATTGCGCTCTTCGCGCGCCTTGGCGGTGTTTACTTTCAGCTCGCGATCGCCCAGGCTGAAGGCATCGAACATGGTGATGGCCTTCTGCGCCTCGGCCTGGGTGGCCATGGTGATGAAGGCGAAGCCCTTGGATTGTCCGGTATCACGATCCTTGATCACATCGACGGTGGCCACAGCGCCGGCCTGGGCGAACAACGTCCGCAGGTCTTCCACGGTGGTCGTATACGCGAGGTTGCCCACATACAATTTGACTTCCATCGGTCATGTCTCCTTCATTTTGTGACGCTGAGGCCGTCGAAAAAGGGCCGCCAATCCAGAATAGGTTTGGCGGCCCGACACCACACAAAACCATTTATATGACTGTTAATATTGTACCACACTCAGTGGGTGAACTTTCCAATCTTAAAGCGAAGCACGATCGGCGGCGGCACGCGCGAAAGAGTACGCGGTACAGGCCCAGCCTGTCGCGGCGCAGCTCACCCAGCCTGCCCCAGAAGAATTGCCCGCGCGGGCCGGGGGGCAGGGGCTTGCGCACCGAACGCGGCGACTGTTGGACGGACGTCATTCTCTCTCGCTATCCTTCAAAACAACTTGCGATATAGCGCCTGAAACTCGGCGTGCTCCGCCTGGTACAGCGCGTGCCGCGCGGGGTCGGGCGCATAGCGTATCTGCCCAACGGCCTCGTGCGGCCCGCCGTCCAGGGCCTCGGGCCGGCCCAGGGCGGCGTGAGCCAGCCGCGCCGCGCCCAGCGCGGAGGCATCGGTGGCCTCCAGCGCGGCCAGTTCTACCCCTAATACGTCGGCCACAATCTGCGCCCACAACGGCGAGCGCAAGATCCCGCCCGTGATGGCCACCGTCGCGGGCGGCGGGCCTGCCGCTTGCAGCGCCTGCCATACATCGGCCAGGCAGAAGGCCACGCCTTCCAGCGCGGCGCGCGCGATGTGGGCGCGCGTGTGCGAGAGGCGCAGGCCCAGCAGCGACGCGCTGGCCGCGGCGTTCCAGTGCGGGCTGCGCTCGCCGGTGAAGTAGGGCAGCAGCCGCACGCCTTCCGCGCCCGGCGGCACCGCGGCGGCTTCGCGCATCAGGCTGGCATAGCCGTCGCCAGGCTCGCTGCCGTAGTAGTGGTCGCGCGCCCACTGCAGGGTCAGCCCGCCGTTGTTAATCGCGCCGCCGACGAACCAGCGGTCCGCCGACAGCAGGTAGCACCAGGTGCGCCCGGCGGCGTCGCACCACGGCTCGGTGACGATGCGGCGGATTGCGCCGCTGGTGCCGATGGTGATGATCATCTGCCCCGGCGCCACCACCCCCGCGCCCAGGTTGGCCAGGGCGCCATCGCTGCCCCCCGCCACGATGGGCAGACCCACGGGCAGGCCGGTGGCCTGCGCGGCCTCTTCCGTCAGCCCGCCCACCACATCGGTGGGCGCGCACAGCGGCGGCAGGCGCTCGGCGTCGATGCCGGCCAGGGCCAGGGCCTCGGCATCCCAACGCAGGCTCTGCATTTCCAGCAGGCCGGTGGTGGAGGCCAGGCTCTGGTCGCTGGCCCAGCGGCCGGTGAGCCGGAAGACTACGTAGTCTTTGAGCATGACGTACAGGGCCGCGCGGGGGGCGCCGGCCGCTGCCTGTTCCTGCCACCAGCGCAGCTTGGGGATGTGGTAGATGGCCTGCAGCGGGCAGCCGGTGCGGGCATAGAGCTGCTGGGGCTGGGTAGCGGCGCGCACCGCCGGCAGGCAGGCGGCGGGGCGCTGGTCGGCCCAGGTGAGGGCGGGGGCCAGGGGCGCGCCCTCGGTCGACACGGGCAGCACGCTGTGCATGGCGCCGCTGAGCGACAGCCCGCACAGCCCGCTGGCCGGCAGCCGCGGCGCCAGGGCCTTCAGCGCGCTGACGGCGCCTTGCCAGACCTCATCGGCGTGCTGCTCGGCCCAGCCGGGGTGGGGGGTGTGCAGGGCATAGGTGGCGCTGGTGACCGCCAAAACCTGGCCGCCGGCGGTGACGGCCACGGCCTTGATGGTGGTGGTCCCCAGGTCGAGCCCAATGGTGAAGTCGGTGGACATCGGTGTGTGGCCTCGCCGTGCGCGGGTGGT
>CAYUYN010000175.1:0-8106 GCA_964449185.1 uncultured Anaerolineales bacterium
TGGCAGCGCCACGGTCCACACGCGGTGCAGCCAGCGCACCACGCCCTGGATGTTCTCGGTGCTCCACGGGCCGCCTTCGGACCACTGGTAGCCAAACAGCAGGTATGAGCGCACGGTGTCGGCGCCATAGGCTCGCACCTGCTCGTCCGGGTCAATAACGTTGCCGCGGCTCTTGCTCATGCGCTGGCCGTCCGGCCCCAGGATCTGGCCCTGGTTGCGCAGTTGGGTCATCGGCTCTGGCCCACTGGTGATGCCCATATCGCGCAGCGCCTTGTGGAAGAAACGCGTGTAGATCAGGTGCATCGTGGCGTGCTCGGCGCCGCCGGTGTACGTGTCCACCGGCATCCAGTAGGCGTATTCGGCCGGGTCGAACCCGGGGGCCTGATCGTATTTGGGGCTCAGGTAGCGCAGGTGATACCACGACGAGCACATAAACGTGTCCATCGTGTCGGTGTCGCGCGTAGCCGGCCGGCCGCAGATGGGGCAGGTGGTGTGCGACCAGGTGGGGTGCAGCTTCAGCGGGCTCTCGCCGGTGGGCTTCCACGCCACGTCCAGCGGCAGCTCCACCGGCAGTTGGTCATCGGGCACCGGCACCTGGCCGTGCTCCGCGCAGTAGACGATCGGGATTGGCGCGCCCCAGTAGCGCTGGCGCGAGATCAGCCAGTCGCGCAGGCGGTAGGTGATGGCGCCCTTGCCCAGGCCGTGCTCCTCCACCCAGCGGATGGCGGCCTTCACGCTCTGCCCATCGGCCTTGCCGGCCGGCAGGCCGTTGATGGGGCCGGAGTTGACCATCACGCCTTCGTGCGGCCAGGCGGCGGCCAGCTCGTCGCCGGTGACGTGGCTGCCCGGCGGCTGCACCACCACGCGGATGGGCAGGCCAGACTGGCGCGCGAATTCAAAGTCACGCTGGTCGTGGGCGGGCACGCCCATGATGGCGCCGGTGCCGTAGGTGCTCAGCACATAGTCGGCAATCCAGATCGGCACGCGCTCGCCGTTGACCGGGTTGATGGCATACGCGCCGATAAACACGCCGGTCTTGGCCTTGTCGGTGGCTTCGCGCTGGATGTCGGTCTGGCGCGTGGCTTCGGCCACGTAGACATCCACCTCGGCCTGGCGGTCGGGCGTGGTCAGCTTGGCCACCAGCGGGTGCTCGGGCGCCAGCACCATAAAGGTGGCGCCCCACAGCGTGTCGGGCCGGGTGGTAAAGACCGGGATATAGTGGTCAGTGGTTAGTGGTTGGTGGTCAGTGGGGGCAGTGGTGGAACCGGCTTGACTGTCCACTGCCCGGCGCGTACTTCGCGCACGACCACTACCCACTGCGAAGCGCACTTCGGCGCCCTCGCTGCGGCCGATCCAGTTGGTCTGCAGGGTCTTGACGTGTTCGGGCCAGTCCAGGCCGCTGAAGTCCAGCAGTTCTTCGGCATAGTTGGTGATGCGGAAGAACCACTGCTCCAGGTTTTTCTTGATGACCGGCGTCTGGCAGCGCTCGCACACCCGGTCTTCGCCGATGACCTGCTCGCGGGCCAGGGTGGTGTTGTCCTTCGGGCACCAGTCCACCGCCGACAGCTTCTTATAGGCCAGCCCATGCTTCACCAGTTGGGTGAAGAACCACTGGGTCCACTTGTAGTACTCCGGGTCGGCCGAGACCATCTCGCGTTCCCAGTCCCAGGTGGCGCCCATCGAGCGCAGTTGACCGCGCATGTTGGCGATGTTGGCGTAGGTCCACTTGGCCGGGTGAATGCCGCGCTGGATGGCGGCGTTCTCGGCCGGCAGGCCAAACGCATCAAAGCCAATGGGGAACATGACGTTGTAGCCGCGCATGCGCAGCCAGCGGGCGCGCGCGTCGGACGGCGTCATGGCATACCAGTGGCCGATGTGCAGGTCGCCGCTGGGGTACGGCAGCATGGTCAGCGCGTAATACTTGGGGCGCGAGGGATCGATGGTGGCGCGATACAGCTTATCGGCCTCCCAGCGCGCCTGCCACTTGCTTTCGATCGGCGTGGGGTCGTAGCGCTCCACATGGGTGTGTGAAGGGCGCTCGGGCGCGTTGGCGCCGGCCTCGGCGCGAGAGCGCTTCGGCGCCAGGCGGCGCGTCTGCGTGTGTTGGCGGGTTAGGCGGGTTTTTGCGGTTTGCGGCGCGGCCGTGGGCTTGGCTGCGGCGCGCGGTTTGACAGTCTTGTTGGCCATGGTGGCGCTCCTTTTAGTCTGGCGGTCTTGCCCGTCCGCCACAGGCCCCTGGCCAGCAGTTGGAGTTCGGGCGGAGTCCGTGTCTTTGGGCTCCGGTCCAAACCCAGCCGGGGGTTACCGGCGGCGGCGGGCGGGATCGGGAATGCGGACCGGGATCGGCTGCAGCTCTCTGGGCTTAAGCAAAGAGCCCAGTTCGTTGAGCTTGTCGAGCAGCTCCCGCAGCGCATCCATCACCGACCGTCGCTTGTTTTTAGGTGCCATGGTTGCCTCCCGCCGACGCTACCAATAAGAACCCAGGCCATCGGCCTGCCCGGGAAATAAAAAACCCCTCATCCATACAGGGACGAAGGGTTACACTCCGTGGTACCACCCTGATTCCGGCGAACGAAAGACATTCGCGCAGGCTCATTGTGCGCGGTATCGGGCGCACCCGCCAAGAGCTGTGATCCAGACGGCGCTGGATGTTCACCCTTGCAGCTCCCCGGCGAGTTCGGCCTACGGGTCGCCTTTGGACCCCGCCGGGCTTGCACCTCTCCCGGCTCGCTGAAGGCTGGCCTACTACTCCGGTTCAACGCTGTCTCAGCCTATTAAGTTATTTTGGCAGACCCCACGGTCTGCCCCACCAGTGGACCCAGAGGGATTCGAACCCTCGACCTTCTCAATGCCATTGAGACGCGCTCCCAACTGCGCTATGGGCCCTTAGCTCTTCCCCATTATACCGCAGGCTGGCCGGCAGGTGGACCTGGAGGGATTCGAACCCTCGACCTCTTCAGTGCGATTGAAGCGCGCTCCCAACTGCGCTACAGGCCCGCAACCCGGCAAATTGTACCTGATGGGGGAGGCGTATGTCAAGGCAAAGACGTTGGCACAAACCATGCACTACTCACTAGCGCCATGTCCTTCTTCCACATCCTTTCCCTCGACGGCGGCGGTATTCGCGGCCTGTTCACGGCCATCCTGCTGGAGCGCCTGGAGGCCGCGCGCCCCGGCCTGCTGGCCAAGGTGGACCTGTTCGCCGGCGCCTCGACCGGCGGCATCCTGGCGCTGGGGCTGGCGGCCGGCCGCACGCCCACCCACGCGCGCGAGCTCTACGAGCTGCGCGGCCGCCAGGTCTTCGCCAACTCGCGCTGGGACAACTGGCGTGACCTGGGTCACGCCGTGCGAGCGCAATACTCCAACGCCTACCTCAAAAAGGTGCTCACGCAAGAGTTCGGCGACATGACCTTGGGCGACCTGCCCCGCCACGTGCTCATTGCCGCCTTCGACCTGGAGAACGACCCCACCAACCCGCCGCCCATGCGCACCTGGAAGGCCAAGTTCTTCCACAACTTTCCCGGCCGCGACTCGGATGCCCACGAGAAGGTGGTGGACGTGGCCATGCGCACCAGCGCCGCGCCGTCCTACTTCCCCATCTACCAGGGCTACATCGACGGCGGCGTTCTGGCGGGCAACCCCAGCATGACGGCCCTGGCCCAGGCCCTGGAACCCAACACCGGGGGCCAGGTCATTGGCAACGTCAGTGTGCTCTCGGTCGGCACCGGCCGCAATGCCCGCTACCTGCCCGCGCAAAATGCCGACTGGGGCTGGGTGCAGTGGGCGCCGCACATCATCGACCTGGTGCTGGACGGCACCAGCGGCGTGGCCGACTACGAGTGCCGCCAACTGCTGGGCCCGCGCTACCACCGGCTCAACCCCTTCCTGCCCGAGCGCATCGACCTGGACGACGTGGCCAAGATCCCACGCCTGCGCGAGATCGCCGAACGCGTCATGCTCGAACCCACGCTTGACTGGCTCAAGCCCGAGCCAGAACCCAATGCGACGCCGCGCCAAAGCCCGTGGTTTTAGGGGTGTAGGGGCTTTTACCGGGGGCCTTTTGTAGGAGCGCCTTCCAGGCGCGATCCCGCGTCCGCAAAGGCGGCCTCGCGGGCAGAGCCCGCTCCTACAACTTGGGGAGCCTGCGTGGCGGGACGAGGGGAACCCAAGTGGAGACGCCGCAGCTTGACCCCCACCTGCCGCGTGGTAGAGTCCGCTTGCATTCCTAAATAAGGACTCCCCACCCATGCCCCCCCGTGACGACTTCATCACCGCCCTTAAATCCGGCGACCTCCCCGGCCTCCACGCCCTCTTGAGGGACGACCCAACCCTCCTCACTGTCCGCAGCGACAGCGGCCTCTCGCCCGTCCTGCTGGCTATCTACCACGGCCACCCCGAGGCCGCTCAGGTCCTCATCGAGCGCGGGGCCGTGCTGGACGTCTACGAAGCCTCCGCCGCCGGCCAACTGCCGCGCATGGCCGAGCTGCTCACGGCCGACTCCGCCGCCGTCAACACCCACGCCCCAGACGGCTTCACCGTGCTTGGGCTGGCCGCCTTCTTCGGCCACCCGGCCCTGGTCGATTGGCTGCTGGCCCACGGCGCCGACCCCAACCTCGGCGCCAACAACGCCATGCGCGTGCGTCCGCTGCACAGCGCCGCCGCCAATCGCGACCACGCCACGGCACATGCCATTTCGGCGGCCTTGCTGTCGGCCGGCGCCGAGGTGGACCCAGTTCAGGAAGGCGGCTTTACCCCGTTGCACGAGGCGGCCCTGAATGGCAAGATCGACTTGGTGCGTCTGCTGCTGGCGCACGGCGCAGACCCTAGCTTGCCCACCGCCGACGGCGCCCTGCCCGCCGCCCTGGCCGCCAAACACAGCCACCAGGCCGTGATAGACTTGCTGGAGTCCAATCCATCCCCCTGACAGAAGCGAGGCGGCTTTGACACCCATTCCCAGCGCGGTTCCGGTCATCGACATGGCGCCCTTTCCGCGCGGCGACGCCGACGGCCGGCGCGCGGTGACCAAGGCGGTGGGCGACGCCTGCAGCGACATTGGCTTCTTCACCCTGGCAGGCCACGGCGTGCCGGCTGATCTTATCGACCGCACTTACGCCGCGGCCCGCGAGTTCTTCGACCTGCCCGCCGCTGAAAAGACGCGCGTGCCGCTGACCGCCGCGGGCGCGGGTTACAGCCCGCTCCAGGGTGAGGCGCTGGCCGCCAGCCGCGGCGAGGCCACCCCCGCTGACCTTAAGGAGTCGTTCAACGCCGGCGCCGACATGGCCGGCAACGTCTGGCCGGCCGCACCCGCCGCGCTGCGCCCGGTCCTGACCGATTACTTTCAGGCCATGACGCGCCTGGCAGGCGACCTGATGCGCATCTTTGCCCTGGCGCTGGGCCTGCCGGAAGACTACTTCGCGGACAAGATCGACCGGCCGCAGTCGTTCCTACGCGTCATCAACTACCCCGCGCCCGTCGTTGACCCGCTGCCGGGCCAACTGCGCGCCGGCGCGCATTCCGACTATGGCACCCTGACCATCCTGCGTTCGGAGAACGTAGCCGGCGGCCTGCAGGTGTACGGCCGCGCCGGCCAATGGCTGGATGTTCAGGTGCCGCCCGACGGCTTTGTCATCAACATCGGCGATATGCTCATGCGGTGGACCAATGACCGCTGGGTGTCCACCCTGCACCGCGTGGTCAACCCGCCGGCCGCGCAAGCAGCCCGCAGCCGCCGCCAGTCGCTCGTGTTCTTCCACAACCCCAACCCCGACGCCGTCATCGCCTGCTTGCCCACCTGCACCAGCCCCGCCCAGCCGCCGCGCTACCCGCCGGTGCTCGCCGGCGAGTACCTGGCCGAGAAGACCAGCAAGGCTTACAAGAAGTAGCAGAAAAAAGAATGCAGGGGTGAACGGGCGGAATAGAAGCGTCCGTCGTCGTTCGCGCGCAGCGGATCGTCGTTCGTCTATAATGCGCCTCTTCACAATAGGAGGCGCATGCCATCAAACCACGTTCTAGGTGTTCTCTTCGCTTTGGCCTCGGCGCTTGTCTGGGGCAGCGGCGACTTTAGCGGCGGGCTGGCTACGCGCCGCGCCAGTCAATTTCACGTGCTGGCGCTGTCGGCCTTTTCCGGCGTGATGGTGCTCGTCATCGGCGCCGTGTTGCGCGGGGAGCATATACCCTCACCGCTCAGCGCCTTCTGGGCGGCCGGCGCCGGCCTCGCCGGGGCGGTAGGCATCGCCTGCCTGTACCAGGCCCTTTCGCTGGGCCAGGCGGCCAACGTGGCGCCCACGGCCGGCGTCGTGAGCGTGGCCATGCCCGTGTTGTACGGCGCACTCAGCGAGGGCTGGCCGGGCAACTTGCGCGTGGCCGGCTTCGCCCTGGCGGTGGCGGGCATCGGCCTGGTGTCCAAATCCAGCAGCGCCGCCGACGGTTCCGCCCGCCGTGCCCTTTGGCTGGCGCTGTTGGCCGGGCTCGGCTTTGGCGGCTTCTTCATTCTTATCGCCCAGGTCGAGCCGGGCCTGGTCTTCACGCCGCTGGTGGTCGCTCGCAGCGTGTCGCTCGGTCTGGCGCTCGTCCTGCTGCTAATCCGCCGCATGCCCCTGCCCGCCCTCAACAGCAGTCCGATCGCCCTGCTGGCCGGCGTGCTCGACGCCGGTGGCAACATCTTTTACCTGGTCGCCAAGCAGTTCACCCGCCTCGACGTCGCCGTCGTGCTGGCCTCGCTCTACCCCGTCAGCACGGTCCTGCTGGCCTGGCTGCTGCTCAAGCAGAAGGTCGCCGGCGTGCAGTGGCTGGGCGCCGGCTTGTGCATGGTGGCGGTGGTGCTGATATCGATGGCGTAGGTGGTCGATGCCCTTCATAGTCCTTCTGGCCCTCGCCTGGGCGGCCGGCCTGTGGCTGGCCGACCAGCTAAACCAGCCTTGGTGGGCGTGGCTGGTCCTGGCGGGTCTGGCGGCAGGCGCCCTGGCGACCTTGAGTGGCAAGACACGCCTGTGGGCGCCGCTGGCCTGCGCGCTAGTTATTGGCCTCGGGGCCGCCCGCTACGAGGCCGCGCGACCGCCGTTTGGGGCCTCCGATTTTCTGCCAACGTACAATGACAGCGGCGAGATCACGCTGGAGGGCGTGGTGGTCGATACTCCGGCCACGCGCGACGCGCGGACCGACCTGCGCCTCAGGGTGGATAAGCTCTACCTGCCAGGCGCGAACAGCCCCCTGCCCGTGCGCGGCGTGGCCCTGATCTACGCGCCGCGGTATTCCGCCGGCCGGCTGACTTCCACCGGCGAGGCCGATTTCCAGTACGGAGACCGCCTGGCCGTCACCGGGTCGATGACGGCGCCCCCGGTCTTTGATGGCTTCTCGTACCGCGCCTTCCTGGCACGCAGCGGCGTGCACAGCCAGATTCGGGCCGAGCGTGTGACCTTCATCGCCGCGCGCCAGGCCGATCCAGCCTCGCAGGCCTTGTTCGACTTCCGCGCCCACGCGCTCGGCACCGTGCGCCGCCTATTCCCGCAGCCGCACGCCGAACTTCTGGCCGGAATCCTGCTCGGCGTGGAAAGCGGCATCTCCGGCGATGTGGCGGAGGCCTTTAACGCCACCGGCACCAGCCACCTGATCGCCATCTCGGGGCAGAACTAGACCATCACGATCATAGTACCTGATCTCCTGCACGCACCATCACCGCAATGAAAATGGCCCGCTCAATTCGGCGGACCATTCCCATGCTACTCCAGCACTCAACCTACTTGTGGATCACTAGGCTGCCCCTTTGCTCACCTCACCGGCTTCCTCGCCGCGCAAGTTCGCTCCCCTACCCAGCCGCCACTATCAGGGATCCAAACCCAGTTTGAGCACCACGGCATCGGCGCTGCCCGCGCTGCTCTCGTCTGCGAGCTGGCAGAAAGTGACTCCGCCGATGTAGACCCCCGTAGCGTTGACGCCGATCCCCTGGGGCAAATCCTGCACCGTGCTGCCAATCTGCTGTGTCCAAAGTTCTGCCCCGTCGAGATCGTAGGCACGAACGTGGATATCCTCCGCGGGTCTTCCGACCGGGCATGCCGGATCCATCGCGTCCGGGTTCCTTGGACGAATGGCCTCGCCGGCAATGTAGAC
>CAYUYN010000176.1:0-8099 GCA_964449185.1 uncultured Anaerolineales bacterium
CGCTGGACGCTGCCCACCTGGCGCGCGGCCCGGTCCACGCGGCCCGCTTCACCTGGGAGGCCACCGCCGCCCAAACCGTCGCCAGCTACCGGCGGGCGCTCAACCTGGCCCCGCACGCCGCGCGCGCGAGCATTCAGCCCGCGCACCTTAGATGACCGCGACTGAAACCAAAGGCGTGCCGCGGACCGGGCGGCGCCTGCCGGCCGTCAACCGGCGCGGGCGCTCATTGGCTTACACCGTCACCCTGGACGTGCTGCTCATCAATGCGGCCTTTGTGCTGGGCTACGTGGTGCGCTATCAGCTCCAGCTCTTCCGGCCGGTGCTTGACGCCTTCGAGGCCCCCTACGCCGAATACCTGCCCTTCCAACTGCTGCACACCCTGCTGCTGCTGCTGTTCCTCGCGCTGGACGGCGTCTACCAGCGGCGGCGGGGCGGCAGTTGGTTCGACGAGCTGTACCGCGTCACCAATGCCACCACCACGGCCGTGTTCATCCTGTTCGCCATCACCTTCATCATCCAGCCGCTCGTGTACTCGCGCCTCTTGTTCATGGAGGCCGGGGTGATCACGATCATGCTGCTCAGCGGGGTGCGCCTGCTGCGCCGCGGCCTGCAGGCCAACCTGCGGCGGCGCGGGCTGGGCGTGGACCGCGTGCTGATTATCGGCGCGGGCGAGACCGGGCGGGCGGTGATGCGCAACCTGGTGGCCCTGCCCGAGCTGGGCTATCAGGTGGTGGGTTTTGTGGACGACGATGTGAACAAGGGCGACCTGGGGCGCTTCCGGGCGCTGGGCACGCTCGACAGCCTCGGCGCGGTGCTCAAGACCGAGCGGGTGGACGAGGTCATCATCACCGTGCCGTGGACCCACCACCGCACCATCATCGGCCTGGTGCGCACCTGCGAGAGCCTGGGCGTGCGCGCGCGCGTGGTGCCGGACCTGTTTCAACTGGCGCTGACCCGCGTTGACTTTGACGACATCGGCGGCATCCCGCTGATGGGCCTCAAGGAGGCCCGCATCTCGAGCGCCGGCCGGCTGATCAAGCGCGCCTCGGACTTTGCCTGCGCGCTGCTGGGGCTGGTGGTGACGGCCCCGCTGACCCTGCTGGTGGCGCTGGCCATCCGCCTGGACTCACCCGGCCCCGTGATCTTCAAACAGCAGCGGGTGGGCGAGGGCGGGCGCGTCTTCTACATCTATAAGTTCCGCTCCATGCGCCAGGGCGCCGAGGAGCAAGTGGACCAACTGCGCGCGCGCAACGAGGCCAGCGGGCCTTTGTTCAAGATCAAGCACGACCCGCGCCTGACGCGCGTGGGGCCCATGCTGCGCCGCCGCAGCCTGGACGAGCTGCCGCAGCTATGGAACGTGCTGCGCGGCGACATGTGCCTGGTGGGTCCGCGCCCGGGCCTGCCGGCCGAGGTGGCGCAGTACCAGGCCTGGCATCGCCAGCGCCTGGAGGTGGCGCCCGGCATCACCGGGCTGTGGCAGGTCGCGGGCCGCAGCGACCTGTCCTTTGACGAGATGTGCCTGCTCGACATCTTCTATATTGAAAACTGGTCGCTGAGCCTGGACCTCCGCATCATGCTGCGCACCATTCCCCGCGTGCTGTTTGGGGAAGGGGCATATTAATGCAGGAAACCTAATGCCTCTACACATCATCATCGGCGCTCAATGGGGTGACGAGGGCAAGGGCCGCATTACCGACCTGCTGGCCGCGGACGCCCACATCGTGGCGCGCTATTCCGGCGGCGATAATGCCGGCCACACCGTCACGGTCAGCGGGCCATCCGGCCAGCAGATCTTCAAGCTGCACCTGCTGCCGTCCGGGCTGGTGCAGCCGCACGTGGTCGGCGTGCTGGGGCATGGCATGGCCATCAACCCGGCGCGCCTGCTGCAGGAGATGGCCGAGCTGGCGCGCGCCGGCCTGAGCATCTCGCCTGAGCGGGTGCGCGTGTCGTATGCCGCGCACCTGATCACGCCCGCGCACATTGCGCTCGACCGCGCCGATGAGACCGCCCGCGCCGGGGCCGACGGCGGCAAGATCGGCACCACCGGCCGCGGCATCGGCCCGGCCTACACCGACAAGACCGGCCGGCGCGGCCTGCGCGCCGAGCTGATGCTCGACCCCGAGCGCCTGGGCGACAAGGTGATGGAGCACGTGCGCAGCGCCAACCTCACCCTCGAGCGCATTTATGGCCAGCCCGGCCTCGACCCGGTGGCCACCGCCGCCGAATACACCGACTATGCCCGCCAGCTGGCGCCCTATGTCAGCGACACCTCGCTCTACCTGCACCGCCGCCTGCGGGAAAACGCCGTGGTGATTGCCGAAGGCGCGCAGGGCACCCTGCTGGACCTGGACTTGGGCACCTATCCCTACGTCACCAGCTCCTCCCCCAGCAGCGGCGGCGCCTTCAGCGGGCTGGGCCTCGGCCCGCACTTCGCCGGGCGCATCATCGGCGTGACCAAGGCCTTCCAGACGCGCGTGGGCGAGGGGCCATTCCCGACGGAGGCCTTTGGCGAAGAAGCCGAGCGCCTGCGCGGCACCGGCGCCAACCCCTGGGACGAGTTCGGCACCACCACCGGCCGCCCGCGCCGCTGCGGCTGGCTGGACCTGGTGCTGCTGCGCTATGCCGTGCGCGTCAACGGCATCACCGAGCTGGTGCTGACCAAGCTGGACGTGCTCTCGGGCTTGAGCAGCGTGCAGCTCTGCGCCGGCTACCGCAGCGCCGGGCAGACCTACAGCGAGCTGCCGCTCGGCCCGGCCGACCTTTCGCCCTTCGAGCCCATTTACGAGACCATGCCCGGCTGGAACGAGGACCTCGCCAAAGCGCGCACCCTGGCCGACCTGCCCGCCGCCGCCCGCCACTACGTCCAGCGCCTCGAAGAGCTCACCGATGTGCCCGTGAGCCTGATTTCGGTGGGGCCGGAGCGAAGCCAGATTGTGTATGCGGATTGAGGTGCTGGCGGTTCTCTGTTGTACCTCTACAACCCAGACTTTGTCATTGAGAACGCCGTCATCGCTGAAATCAAGGCGCAGACGCATCCGCTGACGAACGACGATATGGCTCAGGTGTTCGATTACTTTGCCGCCAGTGATTACAAAGTTGCCCTGCTCATCAATTTCGGGCGACAGCACCTCGAACGGAGGCGCCTGTTTCCACCTAAGCACGTCCAGGCGCGCCGGCGCGGACAATATCCGAAACCGTAAGCAGCAACGGGAAGGCACACTTCGCCTGCCTGCAAAGCCAGCCTAAAATTCGAGCGACCTATCCGTTGATCCGTTGCCTCATCCGTTGACGCCGAGATAAAACTTCAAACTCCCACATTCGCTCAATCCATTTGATTTGTGGTTATTCAGTCCAGCCCAGGAGGTCCGCATGCGCTCTCGTCTCGTCTGGCCGCTGCTCCTCATCTTCTTTGGCCTCCTCCTGCTGCTCGACAACCTCGACCTGCTCCCCGGCTCCGTCTGGGGCTACGTCTGGCCGGTCATCCTGATCGGCCTCGGCGTCAACCTGCTGCTCAGCCGCGGCGCGCGGCCCGAGCCGGTGGAAGAGGCCACGACCCTGGAAGGCAGCCGCAGCGGCCAGGTGAACTTCAAGCACGGCGTGGGCGAGCTCATCATCCACGGCGGCGCCCCGGCCGACCTGCTGTACACCGGCCTCTTTGCAGGTGGCGTGGACAAGCACCTGGACCGCCAATCTGACCGCCTGATCGTAACCCTCGAAGGCCGCACGCCCGATTGGTTCAACTGGCCGGGACCGATGTTTGGCTCCCATGGCATGAACTGGGACGTGCGCCTGAATGAAAGCGTGCCCCTGGTGCTGAGCGTGGAGTCGGGCGCTTCATCCAGCCGGCTGGACCTCACGACCCTGCGCGTGACGGACCTGACAATCAAGACCGGCGCCAGCTCGACCAACCTCGTCCTGCCCGCGCGGGCCGGGCACACCCTGGCCCGCATCAGCTCGGGCGCGGCCTCGGTGGAGGTGGTCGTCCCCGACGGCGTGGCTGCCCGCATCCAGGGCATGGTCGGCGTCGGCAGCCTGGACGTCGATCAGCGCCGCTTCCCCCGCAGCGGCCGCGTCTACGAGTCGCCCGACTTCGCCACGGCCGAAAACCGCGTGGAGCTGCAGATTGAAGGCGGCGTGGGTTCGGTCAATGTCAAGTGATTTGTGACTGGTCGTTTGTAATGGGGTGGGTGACCGCATAGGACGGGTCGTGCCATTGGCACCCCCACACGCTTCACGTTTCTGCCGGCAGTTCCCCCCACATACCTCGCCCGCGGCCGTATCAACTGCCCCGTGCCGTACTGTTCGATGGCATGCCCGATCCAGCCGGCGGTCCGGCCGAGCGCGAACAGCGCCAGCGGCGCGCCGGGCGGCAGGTCGAGCGCGCCGGCCAGCGCCACCAGACCAAAATCCAGGGTGGGTGCTTCGCCTGCTTCGCCGTTGAGGGCCTGCACCGCATCTACAAGGTGCGCGACCTGCGCGCCGAAGTGCTGGCGGGCGCCGCCGCGCGCCTTTTCGAAGCCGGCGGTGACCCCGCGTTGCACGCGCTGGTGCAGCACGTGGAGCGCACGGCCGTGGCCCTGCTGGAGGAGTAGAAACCCGGCCGCAAGCTGCAAACCAACGTGGAGTTTTACACGGCCCTGCTGCTGCACGGGCTGGGCTTGCCCACCGAGCTTTTTACACCCGCCTTTGCCCTCAGCCGCGTGGGCGGCTGGCTGGCGCACTGCTTCGAGCAGCAGCGCCAGGACCGCCTCATCCGGCCGCAGTCGGCCTACGTCGGCGAGCGCGGCCGGCAAGTGGTGGCCCTGGCCAAGCGGGAAAACGGGACGCATTAGAGCGGGTGCAGGCGAGGGCGCTGCTAACGGGCCAAGGTGCGATTCTTCCGGCAGTTCTCCCTCATCCCCGGCCCTTCCCCCGCTGGGGGAAGGGTGCCTTTTCACGCTGAGGGACGTTTAGCACACGCGGGCCTCTGGCGCGAGGTGCGCGCCGGCGCGAAATCGGACGCACGCGTCGCACTCCGTTCAGGCGGGTGAATTTTAGGCACGGGTTGTGCTTACGGTGCCCACCCCATCCGCTTCTCTACCAGGGCAGGCAAGGGGACGCCGCTACAGGCGCTTCTTAGACGCGCTACTGAGGACCGGCCAACGCGCTGCGCCACCCCCAACCAGAAACGGGCGGGCTGCCCTCGCAGCCCGCCCGCCCGTTTTTGGTTCAATTCAACTAAAGCGCTGCCTTAACGACAGCCGCTCGCTCCAGCAGGGTCACGGTCCCCTGGCCGCCGTTCACCCGCACCCGGTCGCCGGTGCGCAGGCGCATGGTGGCCTGCCCGCAGCCGACCACCGCCGGGATGCCCAGCTCGCGCGCCACGATGGCGGCGTGCGACAGCGGCGCGCCCACGTCCGTTACCACGGCGGCCGCGCGCGGGAACAGGGGTGTCCAGCCGATGTTGGTGGTGGCCGCCACCAGAATTTCCCCCGCCTCCAGCGTCGCCCCTGCCTCCGGCGAGCGCAGCACGCGCACCAGCCCCTCCACCACGCCCGCCGCGCCGGCATAGCCGGTGAGCGTATCGCCGTCATCTACCGCGTCGTCCGGTGCGGCATTGGCGTCGAAGACGTCGCCGCGGCGGTGCGGGTCGGCTGCCCACGCGAATGGGTCAAAGCGCCCGCTGATCAAGGATGGGTAAGGGGGCAGGGCGCTGTAGCGCGCGTGCGTTTCGCGGCGCGCGGGGATGTGGGCCACCGCCGCAGGCTGGAGGCCGTCGCCGCGCCGGGCTGCCAGGATTTCGTCCAGCGATAGGAAAAAGATGTCTTCGCCCAGGCCGGTCAGCGCGCCGGCGCGCAGGGCAAAGGCCCGCACCACGCCAAACAGCCGGGTCAGCTCCGAGCGCGCGGCTTCGCGCAGGCGCGCCGCCGCGGCGGCGGCTTCCAGCTTGCGGCGCATGGCCGGCGCCTGGCGCGGGAAGCGGGCCGCGTAACGCTGCCAGGTCGCGTTGTGCTTATCTTGCTGCTGGGCCAGCAAAGCGGGCACGTCCACCGGCGCGCGGCGCTGGTCGTCCAGTTGGCGCTCGATCCAGGCGGGGTCTTCCATGGGGCGCGGCCAGGCCAGCTCCAGCTCATGCGCGCCGCGGTGTCCATGCTGCGCGGCAAAGTCGGCGCGGCTCAGTTGGCCGTGGCCCACCTGCCACAGGCCGACCACCAGGCCGAGGCTGGCGAGCTGATCGCGGCCCGCGCTCAATCCGGAGAGGAGGGCGTTGGCGTCTTCCAGCCCCACCTGGCGCCGCAGGCTGTGGCGCAGCGGGCGGACGGTGTTCTCGTAGGCGCTGGTGCCGGCCTGGAGCATCTGGCAGGCCCGGCGAAAGGCGGGCAGCACCGCAACCGGCCATAAGTCCGCCAGGGCCTCCGGCCCAACCGCCGCGTCGATCTGCTTGCGCAGCGCGGCGGCGCGGGTGGCGGCCTCGGCCAGGTAAGCGGGCAAGCGTTTTTGGTTGGCCATCACGCGCCGCTTGGCGCGTACGCCAAAGGGCAGCATCAGCTTGAGGACCCCCCAGAGCGGCAAGGGGATCAGCGGGATTTCGAGCTCGGGTGGCACGCGGCCAAAAAACTCTTCGGTCTCGTGCAGGATGCGCTGGCGCTTGAAACCGAACGTGTGCAGCAGCGACGCCATCAGGCTGAGGTTGAGGTAGAAGCGCCCGCCGAGGTTGCCGATGTAGGTGTGCCGGCTGGGCAGGGCGATCGGCAGCAGCTCGTGCATGAACAGTTGAATGGCCGACCAGGTGGCCGGCGTCATCACGTCGGGCACGGCCTCGCCGTAGTTAGTGTTGGTCCACAGGTAGTCCCCGGTCTGGCTATCGTTCCACTCGCCCGTGGCCGGGTCGTGGCCGCGCAGGGTGGTGATGGGCCGCGCCTGGAGCAGCGCAATATGCCCCTGGGCGATAGCCCACTCGATATCCTGCGGCGCGCCCAACATCTCTTCCAGCCGCTGGGCCAACCGGAATAACTGGCCCGCGAACGGCAGCAGCGCGGCGGGACCGGTGTAGCGGCCGCGCGGCTGGGCCAGCGTAAAGTGTTCGGCGTTGGCCTCGCCCGACACCAGGCTGTCGCCCAACCCGCGTACGAAGTTGCCCACCATCCCGGCGCGGCTGCCGGTGACCGGATCGGCCGTGAAGAGCACGCCGGCGAAGTCGGCCCGCACCAGCCGCTGTACCACCACGGCCAGCGCGCCGCCGGGGGCGGTGGGCGCCGTGGCCGACGCGAGACCCAGGGCGGCGGTATAGGCCCGCACCCGCGTGGTGGACTGTGAGCGATAGACCGTGGCAATCGCCTGCTGGATTGCCTGCGCGCCGCTCACATCCAGCACCGTCTCAAATTCGCCGGCAAAGGAAGCCGCGGCCGAGTCCTCGCTCAGCGCCGAGGACCGCACGGCAAAGGCCGCCGGCCGTCCCTGGGCGGCGGGCACGGACGCCACCCAGTCCTGCACCTGGCGCCAGGCCTCGGGCGCCAGCGCGCCGCCGGCAAACGCGCCCGGCAGGATCACCACCCCCTCCGGCACTGGGTAACCCGCCTGCATCAGCCGCGCCAGGGACCCGCCTTTGCCGCCGGCCGCCGTAAAGAGTGCGGCGGGGAGTTCATTAAGTGGAAAAACGAGCTTGTCCATCGAAGTTCTACTTCCCTCGTCCCTGCCGCAGCAGCCGCGACGAGTTCGCCAGGATGCCCAGGTCGGGCAGGGACTGCGCCGCGGCGGCGAAGATGGGCGGCAGGAAACCAAAGGCCGCCAGGGACAGGCCGATGAGGTTGTAGACCACGGTGAAGGCCAGGTTCATTTTCACCACGCGCAGGGTGCGCTGCGCAATGCCGATCACCTCCGGCACCAGGCGCCAGTCGTCGCGCATCAGCGCGATGTGCGCCGCCTCCAGGGCGATGTCGCTGCCGGCCGCGCCCATGGCGATGCCCACATCGGCCTGGGCCAGGGCGGGGGCGTCGTTCACGCCGTCGCCGACCATGATGACAGTGTGCCCTTTGGCCTGGTAGTCCTTGACCACCGCGATCTTGTCTTCGGGCAGCAGGTTGGCGCGATAGCGCAGGCCCAGGGGCTCGGCCAGCGCG
>CAYUYN010000177.1:0-6661 GCA_964449185.1 uncultured Anaerolineales bacterium
GCCATGCCAAACTGCTGGCGCAGCGACCGCATCAGGCTCAGGATTTGCGCCTGGATGGTCACATCCAGCGCCGTGGTCGGCTCGTCGGCGATGAGCAGCGACGGCTGGCACGACAGGGCCACGGCGATCATGGCGCGCTGGCGCATGCCGCCCGAGAACTGATGCGGATAGCCGTCCACGCGCGCCTCGGCGTTGGGGATGCCCACCAGCCGCAGCAGCTCGATGGCCATGTTGCGCGCCTCGGCCGGGCTGACCGCCTGGTGCAAGGTGATGGCCTCCATGATCTGGCTGCCAATGGTATGCACCGGCGAGAAGGAGCTCATGGGCTCTTGGAAGATCATGCCGATGTCCTTGCCGCGCACCTTGCGGATTTCGGGACCGGCCGGCTTCAGCGCCGCCAGGTCGATGGCATTGTGACCCTTGGCCTTGGCCTTGCCCTTCCCGCCAGAGTCAGCCGTGGGCGGGTAGAACAAGATGCGGCCGCTGTCGATGCGGCTGGGCGGCGGCACAATGCGCAGGATGGTCTGGGCCGTCACCGACTTGCCGCAGCCGCTCTCGCCCACCACCCCCAGCACTTCGCCGCGCCGGATGGTCAGGTTTACGCCGTCCACCGCCTGGACCGTGCCTTCGTCCAGCGGAAAGGAGACCCGCAGGTCTTGGATATCGAGCAGGACCGGGCTGTCTTCCATGGGGCCTGGCCTCTAGCGCGAGTACGGGTCGGCCGCGTCGCGCAGGCCGTCCCCGACGAAACTGAAGGCCAGCACGGCCAGCACCACGAAGATGACCGGCGTGAACAGCCAAGGATAAAGCGCAATCGACTTCACATTCTGCGAGTCCTGGAGCAGCACACCCCAGCTAATGACGGGCGGACGCAGGCCCAGGCCGATAAAGCTCAGCGAGGTCTCGGCCAGGATCATGTAAGGGAATGAGATGGACAGGTCCACGATGATATAGCTGAGGAACGACGGCAGCATGTGACGGAAGATGATGCGGGCATCGCTGCTGCCGGCCACGCGCGCGGCCGTGATGTAGTCCTCGTCGCGCAGCGAGGCCAGCTTGGAGCTGACGCGCCGGGCCAGGTTGGTCCAGCCGAGTAGGCCCAGGATGAGGGTAATGGCAAAGTACACCCGTTCGGCCGACCACTCCAGGGGCAGGGTGGAGGCCAGGGCCATCCACAGCGGCAGGGTGGGGATGGAGCGGATAAACTCGATGGCGCGTTGGATGACTCCGTCCACGGCCCCGCCAAAGAAGCCCGCCACGCCGCCGATGATCAGCCCCATGAAAAACGAGATGAACATGCCGATGACGCCGATGGACAGCGACACGCGTGTGCCGAACATGATGCGCGACACTACATCGCGCCCGAGCTTGTCGGTGCCCAGCAAGTGGAGGAAGGCGTCCTCCGCCCGCACGCCGTACAGGTGCAGGTCGCCCGGGATCAGGCCCCACAGCTCGTAAGCCTCGCCCTTGACGAAGAAATAGATGGGCCACTTAGTCGCCTGATCCTCGGTGACCTCCAGCAGGAAGGTCTCGGGGTTCATGCCGTAATCAAGGGCATAGACGAATGGGCGCAGGCTGAAATTGCCCTCGGCGTCCACGAAGTGCACCTTCTGCGGCGGACCAAACAGGTAGTCCACGTTGCGGGTGCCCCCGTCAACCGGCGCCAGGAACTCAGCGAAGACCATCACCACCGCAAACATGGCCAGCAGCGTCATGCCGATCAGCGCCAGGCGGTGCTTCTTGAAGCGCCACCAGATGAGCTGAAACTGCCCGGCCGTGTAGTACTTGTTTTCTTGCGCTTGGGTGCGCTTCTTCGGCGCGGCGCGCCCCAGCGGCGGGGCGAGATTAACGGCGTCGGTGGCGTCGGTCATGTCAGGTCGTGCCCCCGTAACGAATGCGCGGGTCCAGGAGAGCCAGCATGATGTCGGAGATGAAGGTGCCGACGATGGTCAGCGCCGAATACATCAACAGCATGGCGCCGGCCAGGTAGGAGTCCTGGTCCAGCAGGGCCACCAGGAACAACGGCCCGGTGTCGGGCAGGGCCAGCACAAAGGCCACAATCGGCGCGCCCGAAATGATGGTGGCCAGCTCCCAGCCGATGGTGCTGACGATGGGGTTGAGCGCCACGCGCACCGGGTACTTCAGCAGCAGCTTGTTTTCAGACAACCCCCGCGCGCGGGCGGCCGTGACGTAGAGCTTGTTCTTCTCGTCCAGCAGCGTGGCGCGCATGGTGCGGATCTGAAAGGCCGTGCCGGCAATGGCCAGCACCAGGGCCGCTACCCACATGTGGCTGAACAGGTCGACCAATTTGGCCAAGCTCCAGGGCGCGTCGACAAACTGCGGCGAGAAGAGGCCGCCCACACTGGTGCCAAAGACCACCACGCTCACATACACCAGGACCAGCGCCAGCAGAAAGTTGGGCGTGGCCATGCCGATGTAGCCCAGGAAGGTGAACGAATAATCGCCCAGCGAATATTGCCGCACGGCCGACAAAATGCCGATGGGGATGGCGAGGCCGTATGTAAAAAAGAGGGTGACCAGGGCCAGGGCGGCCGTAAAGCCGAGGCGGTCGCCGATGACGGCGGTGACGGGCAGACGCCGGAGCATGGACACGCCCCAGTCGCCGTGCAGGACGATGTTGCCGACCCAGCGCAGATAGCGCACCATAAAGGGCCGGTCGAGGCCCAGTTGGTGCCGGATGTCGATAATTTGTTGCTCTGTGACAGTGACCCCGGAAGCCTTGAGGCGGTAGACCGCGCGGTCGGCAAAGTCGCCCGGCGGCAGCTCGATGATGAGAAAAACCACAAACGAGAGCACGGCCAGCATGGCCAGCATGATGAGAAGCCGCTTCACGACGAACTTCGCCACGGAGTACCTCCTAGCCGCCGCCCGATCGCCCAGCCGAGCACGAGGGGCGGGAGACTACTCTCCCGCCCCTCGGCTGTCAAGTGCGCGTAGTTAGGCTCGCGGGGCCGCCGGTCGGCTTAGTTGCTGGCCGGCAGTTCAGTGAAGAACCACTGATCGGTGCGCTGCGGGTACATCCGGTAATACTCAAACGCGTTGATCTTCCACTCTGGCACGTTGGTCAGGTTGCGCGATATGATAGTGACCACGGGGGTCGAGCTGACCGTGCCGATCAGGAACATGTGGGCGCGGTGGATCTCCACGATCTGCTGGCCCAGCTCCGCGTAGCGCGGATCGGTCGGCGGGGTGGACTTCCACTCGTCGGTCAGGTCCCAGAGCGTCTTGATGTCGTCCGGCGGCTCCGTGCCCGAGGCGCCGTTGGTGGCGTGCCATTCGGCCCACGGCCCGCCGCAGATGGGCTCCAGCGCCGCATCGCCAAAGGGCGGGTACAGCCGGAAGGGATTCGAGTACAGCGGCGCTTCCGTGGTGAGGCCGCTGTTGGTAGTGGCCACGTCGTGGTCATTGTTCGCGGCCATGGTGCGGTAGGCTTCGCTGCTGACTTCACGCAGCTCCACCTTCACACCCACGGCTTCCCAGTATTCCTTGGCCAGCACGTGCATGGCCACATCGCCCCACTGCGGCGCGTAAACAAGTTGGACGACCAGGGGCTTGCCGTCGGGCCGCAGCCGGAAGCCATCGGCGCCTTTGTCCAGGCCGATTTCATCCAGGATGGAATTGGCTTGGTCCGGATCGTACTCGATCAGGTGCGTAAACCACTCCGGCTTGGCGAACGAGACGCTTGGATGCACCGGCAGGGCCTGGACCGGCTCGCTGAGGCCGAAGTTGATAGTCTGGTTGATCTCGTCGCGGTTGAGCGCCAGGGACATGGCCTCGTTCCACTTGGGGTTCGAGAAGATCTCGGCCAGGACCGGGTCCTTGCTCGTGCAGTTGAAGGCATACAGGTAACCAGAGCCGGCGCCGGGGGGCATCTGGATGTCGTAGTTGCCCTTGTCCTGGTTCTGCTGGTACAGCGGCAGGCTGCCGATCAGCAGGCCCTGCGCCTTCTCTTCGAGCTCGCCGTTGATGACCTTGAGCTCGATCAACTCGGGGTCCGGCGCATACGACTGGTTCAGCTCGTCGGTGTAAGGCAGCTGCTGGCCGGTCGTGTCCACCTTGAAGTAGTAGGGGTTGGCCACGAAGAGCTGGAACTCGGCGGTCTCCACGACGCGGATGTGTGATTCCAGCTTGGGCGGCATCTGGCCCACATCGGTCAGGTGGTGGACAAAGTCCTGCCAGTCGTTCTGCCAGGATGAGAAGTAGGACACCCAACCATCCGCGTAGCCGGCTTCCGCCGCCACGGCATCGGCATCCGGATTGTACTTAATGTGCTTGTCCATCAGGAAGTGCTTGGGCTCGAACATCTGGGTGTAGGTGGTGGCGGCCAGGATCAGGAAGCCCGGCGCCGGCGCGGCGAAGGAGAACTGTACCGTCACTTCATCGACGGCTTCGACCTGCATCGGTTCGCCGCCGTAGATCCACTGGCTCGGCACAGTCGGATGGAGGTCGGTGTTCAGTTGGATGTCGTTGTACCAAAACGCGACATCGTCCGCCGTGAAGGGCTCGCCGTCCGACCACTTGTGGCCCTTGCGCAGGGTCATGGTCAGCTCGGTTAAGTCGTCGTTCCACTGGTAGTCCTTAGCAACGTTGGGGACGATGGTCTGCAGGTCGTCCGTGTAGCGCACCAGGTTGACGTGGGCCACGCTCAGGAACTCGGAGTTGCCGGCTTCTGGGGCGACAGACGCGAAGCGGAGCCGGCCGCCATAGGTGCCAATGGCCTCATAGGGCTGGACCACCAGGGGCTCTTCGGGCAGGCGCTCTTCCACCGGGGGCAGGGGGAACTGCACATTGTTGGTTTCCCCGAGTCGCTCGTCAAAGCTCTCGCGGCTGGAGAAAGTCATAGCGCAGTTGGCCAGGGTCTCGTATTCGGCCAGCTCGTACTGCTGCGGCCAGGCACCGGCGGGCACGCCCGCCATGTCGGCCAGGGTGGAGGCCGGGCACTCGCCGGGGCCGGCGGGAGGCGCGGTGGCATCGGGCGCCGAGGTGGCGTCGGGCACGGTGGTCGGTTCTGGTGACTGGGTGTTCGCGACGATGGGGACATCGGTGGCGGCCGGCTGGGTGGCGGGCGCCGCGGTGGGCGACGCGCACGCCGCCAGCAGCAGGGCGATGACCATCAAGCTAGCGGAAATCTTGTACAGACGTTGGGTAAGCATCTCTTCTCCTCATGGCACACGAATGGGTTGAGCCTTGAAGCGGCGTTTGGCGTTTATCAGGGGTAGCGTAACCTCCTTCTCCGTGAGTATAGGCCGGTGGCCTCAAGAACGCCAACAGGCCCGGTGTCAGGGCGTGTTTCCGCCTGGGGGCGAGTTGGCGCAAGACACCCCATAACGCCCGACGACAGACCCCTTCATCGGGAGGTACGGCCCAGGACAGGTGCAGCCAGAATGCAGGCACCTACACCCTGCCCCGAAACTGAAATACACCCCGGTGTCAGGCACACGGTCTTTGGCGCATTCTATGGGCTGGGTCACCTCAGATCATGCTGTATGATGTCTGACAACATAGCACGAAAGCAATTTACGTGTCAAGCAGGGCCGCTCAACGGCTGCTCAAGGCTTTTTGAAGTCGGAATTTAGGGGCCAAACTCGCCGGGAACGCGGTTTAGGGCCGGCGCCCGATGAGATTACGGCTTTTGGTCGGCGTCAACGGATGGGGCAGCGGATCAACGGATAAGTACAGGCCGCCCAGCTGGTCGACCGGGCTCACGCCACCTCCCGCAGGAATTGCTGCAAGGCGTCCAGATAAGGCTCGAACCGGCTAAAGCGCGCGCTGTGACTGGCGCCTGGCAGGTGCACCCAGCGCCCGGCCCGCGCCAGGACGAAGGCCTCGCGCGCCACCGCGGAGGTGACATAGGCGCCGCGCGCCGGCTCGCCGGTGAAGAGGAGCAGCGGGGAAGTGATGGCGCTTACCACCTCGCGCCAGGGGGTCCGCGCCAATTGATAATGGTCGAGGACGCGCGGGTCTGCCTGCAACTTGGCGTCCAGGGATAGATGGTGGTCGACGTCCGACCAGTCCGGCCCATCCGCGCGCCGCTGGGCCAGGCCGGCCTCGCGCGGCAGGCCCTGGAGCGCCACCAGGTCGTTCTTCCATTGCGCCATATAGGCGCGCCGCTCGTCAGCCGCGGCGGTCACCTCCAGCCACGGCGGGTCCTCGAGCACCACCGCGCGCGGCAGAGATGGCCGGCGCGCGGCAGCGACTGAAACCGTGGCCGCGCCCATCGAGTGTCCGATGTAAACCGGGTGGTCCAGCGCCAGCGCCTCGGCCACGGCCAGCAGGTCGTGTACGCGGGCGTCCTCGTCAAACGGGTCGGGCAATGCGCTGGACTGGCCATGCCCCCGCGCGTCGTAAAGGACCAAGTCGTATGCCTGCTCCAGCGCCTGGACGGTGCGGGTCCAGTAGCGGGCGTTGTCGGTGAGGCCGTGCGCCAAGAGCAGGCTGGGCGCGCCCGCCCGGCCCGTGCGATAGACGCGCAGCCGGCCACCGTTGAGCTCGAGATCGGTTTCGGACCAGGGTGTCATGCGGCGGAATTATCGGCCAAAAGGCGAAGGGTGCAAGCCGCACCGCGTAGGCGGGTTTATTTCGGCCTGGGGGCGAGTTTGCGCGAGCCGCCACATAACGCCGGACGATCCGCTGCGCGCGA
>CAYUYN010000177.1:6761-8094 GCA_964449185.1 uncultured Anaerolineales bacterium
GTCCAGGCCCCCAACCAGCCGGTCCTCACCACCCAGCTCTATTTTCCCGATGAGCCCGCCAACGCCGGCGACGGGATCTTTTCGTCCGAGCTGCTGATGGACGCGCAGGGCAGCGGCCAGGGCCAGGCCGGTCAGTTCAACTTTGTGTTGGAGGTGGGGTAGAGCACTGGTGGCGCCTGGCAGAAGCAACGGATTGCACGGTCGGATCACCGACAATCTTCGTAGGGGCGTTCAATTGAACACCCCTCCATCGTTATCCTCGAAGTTCGTTGTCTTTCTGTGGTTGGCTTCGACGTGACCCCGCCGGGAGCAACGCTGTACAAACGGAATACACACCCCACCCCCACACCCGCAATGAGGAACCTCATGACCCTCCCACCATCCACCCCTCCGGCCTGACCTCCTCTGCAATCTCCGCGGCCACGCCGCTCGCCAGGTCCACCAGCAGCACCCGGCTGCTGCCATCCGCCGCTGAGTTCTCCACCATGATCTGCCGTCCATCCGGCGACCACAGCGGCGGCGGCACCAACGGCGCCGCCAACGACGCGTCGTCCTGCTCCAGGGCCAAATACTCGTCGTCGAGGAGGCCGTCCGAGTCGCCGGTGCCGCGGAGGTCCACGCGCAGGCAGGCATAGCCATGCCCGGCGAAGTAACCGTACTGCATGGCATCGCGTTGGGCCAGGCCGTCGTCCTTGCGATAGGGCAGGTACTCGAGAATAGCCGGCACCGGCTTTTCTTCAGCGCCCTCGGGCAGCCACACCCGCGCCCCCAGGCGCGTGCCGTCGCGCAGCGTGATCCAGGTGTTCTCGATGACGCGGACACGCTGGGGAAAGTCGGTGCGAGTGAACATTAGAGGTTACGGTACACGGGGGAGGGGGAAAAGGCAAGAGCGTGTCTTGTGCCCAGGCCCGCTCTGAGTATAATGCCCGTGCTCACACGCGGTGAGATCGGTATCCCCATCTTCGAGGTACGCCCGATGAGTGCCCCAGTTGTTCGAGCCGACCATGACGCTCTGGCGCGGGTTGCCCAGAACTTTGGCAAAAGTGCGTCTGAAACGAGCCAAACCTTGCAGCGCCTGCGCAGCCAGCTCGACGTGCTCCAGGGCGGCGACTGGATGGGCAAGGGCGCCAACGCCTTCTTCGCGGAGATGAACTCCGACGTGGTGCCCACCATGGCCCGGCTGATGCGCGCGCTCGAAACCAGCAACCAGGTGGTCATGCAGATCAGCCAGATCATGAGGGGCGCCGAAGACGAGGCCGCCCGCTTCCTGCGCGGCGAGAACGGGCGCGGCGGGGCGGGCGGGGCCGGCGCCAACAGCGGCGCGGGTGCGAAC
>CAYUYN010000178.1:0-8080 GCA_964449185.1 uncultured Anaerolineales bacterium
TCCTTTCACGCGAAGGAGAATGTTGCCGGCCAGAGCGGGCGACCTGACTTACGGCCGACATCAGCCTCAAACACTTTGAGGGCTGACGGCTGCCGTTCACAGTTGCGGGACAGTGCCGGACTGGCTCTTGAGGAGCGTCACCGGCTTCGCCTTTAAGCTCAACCTTCCGGGGTGTGGGGCACTCCGGCCGATAAGATGCGGTTGTGGAAGACAGTATAGGGCAAGCCAAAGGCCGCTGTCAATCAATTGGAGCAATATTGCTTGACAGGCCTGGCCGGAGTGCGCTATAGTCTTGCCACAAACCAATAGTAAGTATCGAGGGTGCCCTGTATCCCGGATGGTCAGGGCTGAATGGCGAAGCCGGTAACCTGCTTGCACAGGAAGTCCGGCGCTGTCGCGCAACTGTAGTTCCAGCGGATTGTTCCTAAAGGCTGGAAGAGTCAGGACGCCCGCCCTCCGTACGTTACCAAAGCCTCGCATAAAGGTGATGGGACCAATGATTGACGACGCTTCCTCATTGAGCTCCAGGCCCCTTGTCATGCGACAAGGGGCTTTTGTTTATCGACCAGGTTCCACTGGCACGGCCGGCTACTGGCGGCGCCTGGCCCTCCTGGCGCTGGCGGTCGTTCTCGCGGCCTGCTCGGTTCCGGTGAGCGAGCCTACTTCAGTCCCACCCACGCTGGCGCCGACGAGCGCGCCGGCCACGCCGCTGCCCCCCACGGCCACACCCGCCGCGTTTCCACAAACCCAGCGTGACGCGCTCGACCGCGAGGTGACGATTGCGGCCCGCCCAGTGCGGATCGTCTCACTCGCCCCGTCGGTCACGGAAAGCCTGTTTGCCATCGGCGCCGGGGCGCAGGTGGTCGGGCGCACCGAGTTCTGCAACTACCCACCCGAAGCCACTTCCCTGCCCACTATCGGCGGTTTTTCGGCCCGCTCCATCAGCATCGAGGCCATCCTGGCGCTTGAGCCCGACCTGGTGATGGCCGGCACTCGTTCGCAGAAGGACGTCGTCGCGACGCTCGCCGACGCGGGCCTGACCGTTTACACCCTGGCGCCCGCCACGCTGGCCGATATCCAGGCCGGGCTGCTGACCCTCGGGGAGATTACGGGCAACGTGGACGGGGCCGAGGCGGTGGTGGCTGATATGCAGGCCCGCATTCAGGCCGTGACGGAGAAGACGAACACGCTCACCGCCGAGGCGCGGGTGCGCGTCTACTACGAAGTGGCCAACGAGCCCTTCACGACGGCGACGCAGGCCACGGTCATCGGCGAGCTGTTGGCGCTGGCCGGGGCCAACAATATTTTTGGCGAGCTGGAAGGCACGTATCCCGAGGTCAGCGGCGAGCAAATTGCCACACTGGACCCGCAGGCCATCCTCGGGCCGAGCAGCCGCGCTGAACAACTGACCGCTGACGCCATGGCGGCCCGGTCGGGCTGGGCCACTATCAGCGCCGTGCAGACCGGCGCCGTTTACGTCGTGGACAGCGACCTGATCTCTCGGCCCGGCCCGCGCGTGGTGGATGCCCTGGAGGCCATCGCGGCTCTGCTTTACCCCACGCTATTTGGAAGCACCCTTGCCCAACCGCGTGCCACTGGCCTATAGCGTCCTGGTGTTAGCGCTGGTGGGCGGCGTGGTTATCAGCCTGGGCGTCGGCGCGGTGCCGTTGAGCCCGACCCAGGTCCTGGCCGCCTTGCTGGGCCACCCCGAACGGCCGGCCCAGGCCGCGATTGTGTGGGACTTTCGACTGGGGCGGGTCTTGCTGGTTTGCGTGTGCGGCGCGGCGCTGGCGGCGGCGGGAACGGGCTTTCAAGGTTTGTTCCGCAACCCATTGGCTGACCCGTACGTAGTGGGCGCTTCCAGCGGCGCGGCCTTTGGAGCGACGCTGTCACTCTATCTGACTCCGCACGTGCCGGGTGGCGTCTCGCTGGGCCTGGCCGGCTGCCTGGGCGCGATGGCAGCCGTCCTGGTCGTCTTCGCGCTGGCTGAGAGCAGTGGCTTTGGCTCGTTGGCCGGGCTGCTGATGACGGGCGCAGCCCTCAGCACTATGCTGTCGGCCGTGGTGTCATTGGTGCTGGTGCTCGATGAGCGCGCCTGGCAGGAAGTGTTTGCCTGGCTGTTGGGCGGTTTTGCCGGCCGCAGTTGGCCGCAGCTGCTGCCGGCCGCCGGCCTGGCCGCGGTGGGCGTCGCCATTCTGTGGTTGATGGCCCGGCCGCTGGACTCGCTGGCCACGGGCGAAGACGGCGCGCGCGCGTTGGGGCTCGACCTGCGCTGGACGCGTCTGCTCATCATCCTGGGCGCGGGCCTGGCGACTGCTGCCGCAGTTTCCGCCGGCGGCCTGATCGGCTTTGTCGGCCTGGTAGCGCCGCACCTGGCGCGGCTGGTGTTTGGGGCCAGCCATGCGCGGCTCATGCCCGCGGCCATGCTGGCGGGCGCGCTACTGCTGCTGGTGGCGGATGGCTTCGCGCGGACGCTGCTCGCGCCGCTGGAACTGCCGGTGGGGGTGCTCACCGCTCTCGTAGGCGGTCCGTTCTTTCTGCTGGTGCTGCGCGCGCGGGGCCGGGTGGCATGATGCTGCTGACGGTTGAGGGCATGACCGTGGGGTATCAGCGCCGGCCCGTCGTCCATGATTTCGAGCTAGGGATGACAGGCGGGGAGATGGTGGGCTTGATTGGGCCAAACGGCGCCGGCAAGAGCACGGTGCTGCACGGCCTGGCCGGACTAAGGCGGCCGATCAGCGGCGCTGCTTTCCTGGACGGCCAGAACGTGCAGAACCTATCGTCGCGCGAGCGCGCGCGCCAGATTGCGCTGGTGCCCCAGGGGGAGATGTATGCCTGGCCGTTGTCGGTGGAAGAGATCGTCAGCCTCGGCCGCGCACCGCATCGCGGCTGGCTGCTCCCATACAGTGCGCGCGATAGGGCCGCCGTGGCTCGGGCCTTGACCCAAACGGAGCTGGTTGAACTGCGGCACCGCCCCGTGGATGGCCTCTCGGCCGGCGAGCGGCAGCGGACTTTGATTGCACGGGCCTTGGCCCAGGAGCCGCGCGTCTTGCTGCTGGATGAGCCAACGGCCAACCTTGACCTGCGTTTTCAAGTGCAGGTGCTTGAGCTGGTTCGGCGGCTTGCCGCCGCCAGCCAACTGGCGGTCATCATCGCCATCCACGATCTGACTTTGGCGGCGCGCTACTGTGATCGCGTGCTGCTGCTGCACCACGGGCGCGCCGTGGCCACGGGTCCGGCAGCGGCGGTGTTCACACCCGGCAATCTCCGAACCGTTTTTGGGATACGAGCGGAACTCTACCGCGATCCTTATGGCCAATGGGCCATCAGTGTGCGATGTGACTGAAGCCACGCTCAGTCATACCAGCGTCAAGACCGCCCATGCCAACGTGCCAGGCACGTGCGGCGAATGGCTCCAGGGCTGGCTCGACGGCGAACCGGTGCTCGTCTCATGCCCGATAGATCGCTACTCCCGTGTCCGCGCCGGCCTGCGCTCGGATGGCCATTTGCGGATCACGCCGCGCCGCTGCGTGAAGTCGCTGCAGGCGGCCAGGGCGGTCCTGGCACTGGGCGATTATCGCGGCGGGCTCGATCTTGCCGTCACCAGTGCGCTGCCGCAGGGGCGCGGCTACGCCTCCAGCACGGCGGATATTGTGGCCGTGTGCCGGGCCACATCCGCCGTACTTGGCCGCCATTTATCGGCCGAAACCATTGGGCGCCTCGCCTGCGGGATTGAGCCGTCGGACAGCCTGATGTTCCCGGGCTGGACCCTGTTTGCCTATCGCTCCGGCGCCTGGCATGTGCCGCTCGGCGCTGGGCTCAGGCTGCCCCTGGTCATTCTGGACCCAGGCAGCGCGTTGGACACGGTCGTGTTCAACCGCGGATTGGACCTCAGGCGGATCGCGGCGCTGGAGCCGCAGACGCGGGAAGCGCTGGCGCTCTTGGCAAGCGGGCTGCGTGCTTCCGACCCAACGGCCATTGGGGCCGCGGCACGCCTGAGCGCCATGGCCTATCAGTCGGTCGCCTATTCAGAGATGGTGGCGCAGGCCGCCGGTTGGGCCAGAACGCTCGGCGCCGGCGGCCCCATACGCGCTCATAGCGGCTCCATTGTGGGCTTGCTGTTTGCAGCCCGCGAGGCGGCCGTTGACGCCCTGAATTGGTTACGACCGCGCTTTGCCGGCAAAGTCCGGCTGGCGCGCACCGTGGAGAACGAGGAGGCAGAAGCATGACGACGAACGATCCCCTGGCCGGCGCTGAAGGTGCCGAGGCGCGCGCCGCCGCCCGCCGCGCGAACATCAAGAAGGGCCTGATCATCGTCCACACCGGGCATGGCAAGGGCAAGACGACGGCAGCCCTGGGGCTGCTGCTGCGCGCCTGGGGCCGTGATATGCGCGTGTGCGTGATCCAGTTCATCAAGAACGAAGGCGCCCAATTCGGCGAACACAAGGCCGCCAAGAAGCTGGGCGTGGAATTCATCAGCTCCGGCGACGGCTTTACCTGGTTGAGCAAGGACCTCGAAGAGAGCGCCGCCCGCGCCCGACATGGCTGGGCCCTGGCCCAAGAGCGCATCGCCAGCGGCAATTATGACCTCATCATCCTGGATGAAATGACTTACTGCTTTACGTTCGGCTGGCTGAACTTTGACGAAGTGCGCGACTGGCTGGCGGCGAACAAACCGCCCAGGATGCACCTGGTCATTACGGGCCGCAATGCGCCCGAGGCCCTGGTGGAGTTTGCCGACCTGGTGACTGAGATGAAGCTGATTAAACATCCCTTCAAAGAGCAGGGCATCCGCGCGCAGCCGGGCATCGAGTTCTGATGACCGACCGCAAAGCGAACCGTGTCCTGCGCCCCGACGGGCGCTATCTCAACGTCCCGCTGCATCGCGGCCAGCTCTTCGTCTGCGCCACCGGCTGCTGCTGCGGCATCGTCGCCCGCGGCTTCGCGCCGGTGCGGACCGACATCTTCCACAACGAGTGGGAGCGCCGCAAGCTGCGCAATAAGATCCACCTCTCGCAGGGCGGCTGCCTGGGACCATGCCCCCTGGCGAACGTGGTCACGCTCTTCTTTGACGGCAAGTTCACCGGCTTCCAGGGCATTGACGATCCCAAGCTGATTGTCGCGATTTACGATTACCTGGAGGCTATGCTCGCCAGCGACCGGCCTGACCGGGTCGCGCTGCCGGCCCTGTTGCAGGATCGCGTGTTTGACTATTTCACCTGGTCGTCCCTGGCCTCGCCGGCCGGCTCGGAGGCAGTGTTGCCTGCCCCGGCCGCGCCAGCGCTGGCCGCACCGGGCATTCTTTTCCTCACCCATGCCGACACCGACCTGCTGGCCGTCAGCCAGGCCGTCAGCCGCCTGCCGGCCGATTTTCCGCCCGTGCTGGCCGCCAGCCTGATTCCCTTGCGAACCGAGGCTGTGGTGGCCGATTTCTTGAACGCCCACTTGCCGTCGGTGCAGGTGGTGGTGGCGCGAGTGCACGGCGGCCGCGCGGGCTTTCGGCCGGGCTTTGATCGCCTGGTGGCGGAGTGCCGCGCGCAGGGCAAGGACCTGATCTGCGTGCCGGGCACGGCCGACCCCGACGCGGAGCTGACCGCCGTCTCAAACGTGCCCCTGCCGGTCATTCACGACGTCTATAACTATCTGACGCACGGCGGCCTGTCGAACATTGAGCACATGCTGCGCTATCTGGCCGACAACCTGCTCCTGGGCGGCTATGGCTACGACCTGCCCACCGAGCAGCCGCAGGAGGGCATCTACCAGGCGAGCGCGCTGCTGTCCCAGGCCGAGTGGCTGGCGCGCTATTGCGACCCGGCGCGCCCGACGGCGGCGATCCTGTTCTACCGCGCGCATTGGCTGAGCGGCAACACCACCTTCGTGGACGCGCTCGTGCAGGCCCTGGACCGGCAAGGCCTGAATGCCCTGCCGGTGTTTACCTATTCGCTCAACGCGCAGCGCAACGGCCGGCCGGCAGTGTTCGACTTCCTTTACGCCCCGGCTGGCCAGCGCCTGCCGGCGGTGGTCATCAGCACCCTGTCTTTCGCGCTGGCCAGCGGCCGCCACGCGCCCCTGGGTGGGGTGGAGGCCGAACCTGTGGCGTGGCAGGTGCTAGGCGTTCCGGTGCTACAAGCCATCACCAGCGGCATGACCCGCGACCAGTGGGAGCTCTCGGCCCGCGGCCTGTCGCCGCTGGATACGGCCATGAACGTGGCGCTGCCCGAGTTCGACGGCCGGATCATCACCGTGCCGATAAGCTTCAAGGAACAGGCCGCGGCCGGCGCGGGCGCTTTGGCTGGTCTACAGCCAACCACCACGCGTTACGCGCCCGACGCCGAGCGCATGGCGCGCGTGGCTGGGCTGGCCGCGCGCCTGGTCGCCCTGCAAAACAAACCGGCGCGGGAGAAGCGCATTGCCGTCATCCTCACCAACCAGCCGGGCCGCGCCGCGCGCATCGGCAACGCCGTCGGCCTCGATACGCCCGCCAGCCTGATGCACCTGTTTGGTGTGATGCAGACAGCGGGCTATCAGCTCGAAAACCTGCCGCCTGACGGCGACACACTCATCCACACGCTGATTGACCGCTGCGCCTACGACGTGGACTACCTGACCGATTTTCAACTGGCACAGGCGGCTGGCAGCGTGCCGGAGGCGGCCTACGCGAGCTGGTTCACCAGCCTGCCCGAACGCAACCGGCAGCAGTTGGCGGCCCGCTGGGGCGAGCCGCCGGGAGAGTCGTTCGTGCACGACGGCGCGCTGCGCTTCGCCGGGTTGGCGTTGGGCAACATCTTTGTGGCGCTCCAGCCCCCGCGCGGCTTTGGGATGGACCCGCAAGCCATCTACCACACGCCCGACCTGCCGCCCACGCATCATTACGCGGCCTTCTATCGCTGGCTGCGCGAACCAGTGGCGCAGGGCGGGTGGGGGGCGGATGCCATCGTGCACATGGGCAAACACGGCACGCTGGAATGGCTGCCCGGCAAGGGCATCGGGCTGTCCGAGACGTGCTATCCCGACCTGTTCCTGGCCGACCTGCCGCTGATCTACCCCTTCATCGTCAACGACCCGGGGGAAGGCATGCAGGCCAAGCGGCGCGGCCATGCCGTCATCGTCGATCACCTCACCCCGCCGCTGACCACGGCCGACAGCTATGGCGACCTGGACGAGCTGCGGCAATTGGTGGACGAGTACTATCAGTTGGAAGCGCTCGACCCCGGCAAGCTGCCCATGCTCCAATCGCAAATCTGGGGCGTGATCAAGCGCGCCCACCTGGACGAAGACCTGAGCCTGTTGACCAAACAGCGCCACGGCGACCACACACACGCCTGGGATCCCACCGAGACCGAGGATGGTACGCCAGTATCCCTGGCCGAGATGCGCGGCAAAGACTTCGCGCACCTTCTGGAAGACCTGGACGGCTACCTGTGCGAGCTCACCAGCGCGCAGATTCGGGATGGGCTCTACATCCTGGGCGAGCCTTTGGACGGCGACGTGTTGACCGACCTGTTGGTGGCGCTGACCCGGCTGCCGAACCTGGATGCGCCCTCGCTGCGCGAGTCGATGGCGGCGTCGCTGGGGTTGAGCCTCTCCGACCTGCTTGACCGCCCCGGCGCGCGTCTCGCACAACCGGTGGCACTGGCGGGCCGGCTGGCGGCCACACACGCCGACGCGCTCGAAGTGGTCGATGGTGCTGCGCGCCAACTGGTGGCAGCGCTAGGCGCGGCAGGCTACGACCCGACGGCACTGGCCGCCTGGCCTGAGACCGGCGAGCTGCGCCGGGTGCTCGACTTCATCGCCCACCGACTGGTGCCGGCGCTGCGCCAATCGCAGCAGGATGAGATGGCGCATCTGCTGGATGCTCTGGCGGGCCAGCACGTGCCGGCCGGCCCCAGCGGAGCGCCCACCCGCGGCATGGCCCACGTCTTGCCGACCGGCCGCAACTTCTATTCGGTTGATCCGCGCGGCCTGCCCAGCCCGGTGGCCTGGCGGGTGGGCCGGGCGCTGGCCGATGAACTGCTGGAGCACTACCGGCAAGTCGAAGGCGCCTACCCCGAATCGGTCGGGCTCAGCCTGTGGGGCACCA
>CAYUYN010000179.1:0-5288 GCA_964449185.1 uncultured Anaerolineales bacterium
ATCCGTGCTATCCGCCTTTACGCGAAGCGGTGTCATCCGTGTACCGATTCCGGCAATCTGAAAGAGGCCGCTATGTTCAAACCCGTCCCCCCCAAGCCCGACTTCCCCGCCCAGGAGCGCGACATCCTGCGCTGGTGGAAGGAAACCGACGCCTTCAACAAGCTGCGGGCACTGCGCCGTGGCGGCCCAACTTACTCCTTCATGGACGGCCCCATCACGGCCAACAACCCCATGGGCGTCCATCACGCCTGGGGCCGTACGTACAAGGACCTGTGGCAGCGCTACAAGGCCATGCGCGGCTTCGACGAGCGCTGGCAGAACGGCTTCGACTGCCAGGGCCTGTGGGTGGAGGTCAACGTCGAGAAGGACCTTGGCTTTATGACCAAGAAGGACATCGAAGACTACGGCCTGGCGCGCTTTGTGCTGCTGTGCAAGCAGCGCGTGCTGCACTTCGCCGCGGTGCAGACCGAGCAGTCGCAGCGCCTGGGCATGTGGATGGACTGGAATGACCCCGCCACCCTGCGGCGGCTGCGCGACAAGCTCGCCGACAGCCCCGACGAAGTCCTGACCCTGGACGGCCCGCAAGGCCCGGTCACCGGCACCGCCGAACAGTTGGTGGGCCGGCTGGGCCTGCCCGAGCTGGGCGGGTCGTACTTCACCTTCAGCGATAAGAACAACTACGACATCTGGGGTTTCCTCAAGAAGTGTTCCGATAACGGCTGGATCTACAAGGGCACCGACGTCATGCCCTGGTGCTGGCGCTGCGGCACCGGGATCAGCCAGCACGAAATCGTCACCGAGGGCTACATCGAAAAGCAGGACCCCGGCCTGACCGTGCGCTTCCCCCTGCTGAACGACCAGGGCACGCCCACCGGCGAGGCGCTCCTGGTGTGGACCACCACGCCCTGGACCCTGACCTCCAACGTGGCCGCGGCCGTCGGGCCGGAGCTCACCTACTTGCGCGTGCGCCAGGGCGAGGAGGTGCTCTACCTGGCCAAGAGCGTCACCAGCATGCTGGTCGGCCCGCATGAAGTGCTGGGCGAAGTCACCGGCAAGGAGATGGTGGGCTGGCGCTACGCCGGCCCCTTCGACGAGCTGCCGGCCCAGCAGAACCCGGGCGGCTGGGCCGAGCCGGGCCTGCGGCGGCTGTTTGCCGGCATCCCCGAGAGCGCCGTCCAGGCCCATCGCGTCATCCTGTGGGACGAGGTCGGCCAGGCCGAAGGCACGGGCATCGTCCACATCGCGCCCGGCTGCGGCGCCGAGGACTTTCAGCTCCACAAGCAGTACGCCCTGCCGGTGGTGGCGCCGTTGGACGAGAACGGCCGCTACATCGACGGCTTTGGCTGGCTCACCCACCAGCACGTCTCGGACGTCACCGACACCATCGTCGCCGCCCTGCGCGCGAGCGGGCGCTTCTACCGCTTGGAGCCCTACACCCACCGCTACCCGCGGTGCTGGCGCTGCCAGACCCCGCTGGTCTTCCGGCTGGTGGACGAGTGGTTCATCAGCATGGATGGCCTGCGCCAGCCGCTGACGGACATCACCCACCAGATCCGCTGGATCCCCGACTTCGGCCGCGACCGCGAGCTGGACTGGCTGCGCAACATGCACGACTGGATGATCTCCAAGAAGCGCTACTGGGGCCTGGCCCTGCCCATCTGGGAGTGCAAGGCCTGCGGCCACTTCGAGGTGCTCGGCAGCCAGGCAGAGCTGGAAGAGCGTGCGGTGGAAGGCTGGGACGAGTTCAAGGGCCACACCCCGCACCGGCCCTACATCGATGCGGTCAAAATCGCCTGCCGCCAGTGCGGCGGCCGGACCAGCCGCATCGCCGATGTGGGCAACCCCTGGCTGGACGCCGGCATCGTGGGCATGTCCACCCTGCGCTACGGCCAGGACATGGACTACTGGCGCAAGTGGTTCCCGGCCGACTTCATCACCGAGTCGTTCCCGGGCCAATTCCGCAATTGGTTCTATTCCTTCCTGACCATGGCGGCGGCGCTGGAGAACCAGCCCGCCACCAAGACCGTGCTCGGCTTCGCCACGCTCCTGGCCGAAGATGGCCGCGCCATGCACAAGTCGACCGGCAACATGATCGAGTTCAACGAGGCCGCCGACAGCATGGGCGCGGACGTGATGCGCTGGATGTTCGCCGACCAGCGCTACGAGACCGACATCCTGTTTGGCGAAAAACTTGCCAAGGAAACGGTCAAGCGCTTCTTCCTGCCGCTTTGGAATGTGTACAGCTTTTTCGTGACGTACGCGAACTTGGATAGGTGGACACCGGCAGAGCAGGCAAAGGCAGGCACTACAGGAAATAAGGGAAATGAAGGAAATACCAATGCTGGTAGTTCCCTCAGTTCCCTTGATTCCCTTAGTTCCTTGGACTTGTGGATCCTCGGCCGCTTGCAAGAGCTGATCGCCGCCGTCACCGATGGGCTGGACGACTATCACGCTTACCGGACCACGCGGCCCATCGAGCAGTTCTTGGATGACCTGAGCAATTGGTACGTGCGGCGGTCGCGGCGGCGCTTCTGGCGCTCGGAGGCGGACGCCGACAAGCAGGCGGCCTATGCCACCCTGTACCAGGTGCTGGTGACGCTCACCAAGCTGCTCGCGCCCATCCTGCCGTTCCTGAGTGAGAGCCTGTACCAGAACCTTGTCCGCAGCGTGGACGCGAACGCGCCGTTGAGCGTGCACCACACCGAGTGGCCGGTGGTGGACGAGGGCCTGCTGGACCGCGGCCTGCTGGAGGCCATGGCCATCACCCGCACCGTGGTGACGCTCGGGCACGCGACGCGCTCCAGCGCGAACCTGAAGGTGCGCCAGCCCCTGGCGCGCGCGGTAGCGGTGGTGGCCCCCGAGCAGCGCGAGGGCCTGCTGCGCCTGCGCGACCTGGTGGCCGATGAGCTCAACGTGAAGGCGGTGGAACTGGCCGCCAATGAGGGCGAGCTCATCACCTACAAGTTATTACCCAACAACAAGCTGCTCGGCCCCAAGTATGGGGCGCTCTTCCCCCGCCTCCGCGCCGTCCTGGCGGAGGCCGACCCGGTGGCAGCCGTGGCTACCCTGCGCTCGGGCCAGGCCCTGCCCTTGACCGTGGACGGCCGGGTGGTCGAGCTGCTGGCGGAGGACGTCATCGTCAACCCCCTGCCGCGCGTGGGCTTTGCCGTAGCGGCCGAGGGCGGGGTGGTGGTGGCGCTGGACACCCACCTCACCCCCGAGCTGCGGGCCGAGGGCCTCGCGCGCGAAGTGGTCCGTCGCATCCAGGACCTGCGCAAGAGCGCCGGCTTCGAAATCGCCGACCGCATCGTCACCTACTACACCAGCAGCCCCGGCCTGTCCGACGCCATCGTGGGCTATGCCAGCTACATCAAGTCCGAGACCCTGAGCGTGGATCTGCGCAGCGGCAACCCGCCGGACGAGAGCAGCACGGCCACCGACCAGTTCGACGGTGAGACGCTCTCCCTGAGCCTGGTCAAGGCCCCGCCCGCACCCGAGGACGCGGCGCCAACCCCCGGCAGCGTGCCGCCCATCCCGGCAGACGGCGCGGCCCCCACCAGTGCCAGCAGCGTGCGCGCGCCCACCGACCTGGAGGCGGAGGCCAAGGCCCAGCTCCAGGCCGCCAAGATCGTGGAGACCAGCACTGCCGCTGGGGTCACCGTCCGGCCGGCCCGCCGCGCCGCGAAGAGCGCCGGCGCAAAGAAAGGCTCGGCGAAGAAGCGAGCTGCCAAGAAGAGCGCGGCCAAGAAGTCTTCGGCCAAGAAATCGTCCGCCAAGAAGACCGCCGCCCCGAAGCGTGCAGCCAAAAAGGCGGCAGCGAAGAAGAGCTCTGCCAGGAAGGCCCGCCGGAAGACGGCGGCCAGGAAGTCTGCACGCAAAGCAGCGAGCAAGAAGTCCACGGCCCGCCCGAAGCCAAGAGCGAAGTAGCATTCACCGCCCAGACCCGCCAGGTCTTAAAGACCTGGCGGATCTTCCCATTTAAGCCAGCCAATCCAGACGCCCCCGCGCACATCAACGAGGCCGCCCACCACACCGGCGACACGCTCACCGTGCCCGCTGCCTTCGACACTGGCCGGCTCTACATTCAAACGCGCGGCGCCAACCACCGGGTGGCCGGCCGCAGCCAGAACCTGTCCGTCGCCGAACCGCAGCTTTCGGCGGCGGGTTTTGCCCGCCGCGACCGGCGACCAAGTTTACTTTCCCGCCTTCGGGTAAAATGCAAGGCCTATGCGCAAACTCCGCGCTATCTTGCTCCTGCTGGTGCTGGCCGCCGGCCAATGGCCACCCGGGATGGTCCCCGCCGCCGTGGCCGCGCCGCCCGCCGCCGCCCGCAAGGTCGCCCGCTGGGTGGCCGAGCAGACCGCCGGCGGGCAGGAGGCCGAATTTCTGGTAGTGCTCACCCAGCAGGCCGCCCTCAGCGCCGCTGCCCACCTGCCCACGCGCCAGGCGCGGGCCCACTACGTGTTCGAGACCCTCTTGCACACGGCCCAGTCCACCCAGGGCCCGCTGCTGGCCTGGCTGGCAGCCCAGGGCGTGCCCCACCGCTCGTTCTACATCGTCAATCTCATCTGGGTCAGAGGCGACGCCCGCCTCGTGGCGCAGCTCGCCGCCCGCGCCGATGTCGCCCGCCTCGACGCCAACCCACAGGTCAGCAGCCAGCTTGGGCAGCCCACCTATGGGCCGGCCCTGCCCCTGGCCGCCCCGGACAGCATCGAGGCCAACATCAGCTATGTACACGCGCCCGACGTGTGGTCCTTGGGCTACACCGGCCAGGGCATCGTCATCGGCGGGCAGGACACCGGCTACCAGTGGGACCACCCGGCCCTCAAGCTGCACTACCGCGGCTGGAACGGCAGCACCGCCGACCACAACTACAACTGGCACGACAGCATCCACACCGACAACGCTGACTGCGACGGCGCCTCGCCGGCCCCCTGTGACGACCGCGGCCATGGCACCCACACCCTGGGCATCGCGCTCGGCGACGACGGCGCCGGCAACCAGATCGGCATGGCGCCCGGCGCGCAGTGGATCGGCTGTCGCAATATGCGCGAGGGCTTCGGCACGCCCGCCACTTACCTGGAGTGCTTCGAGTGGTTCCTGGCGCCCTACCCCATCGGCGGCATTCCAGCGGACGGCAACCCAGACCTGGCCCCTGATGTGACCAATAACTCCTGGGGTTGCCCACCGAGTGAGGGCTGCGTCGTGAACACCCTCCAGGCCGCCGTCGAAGCCCAGCGCGCCGCCGGCATCTTCACCGTCGTCTCCGCCGGCAACAACGGCCCGAG
>CAYUYN010000179.1:5388-8032 GCA_964449185.1 uncultured Anaerolineales bacterium
GCGCGCTCGCTCAAGCAGCGCAAGACCCGCGCCGACACCGGCCTGTTCGTGGTCGAAGGCATCCGCCACGTGGCCGAGGCGCTCGAAGCCGGCGCGCCGGTGGAGTACCTCATCTACTCGCCCGACATGCTCACCAGCCCCTTCGCGCGCGAGCTGGTCGACAAACAGCGCTCACGCGGGCTGCCGGTACACTCGGCGACCGCCGCGGTTTATGAAAGCCTGTCGGAGCGCGAAAACCCCACCGGCTTGCTGGCGGTCGTGCGCCAGCAGCGCCGCCGCCTGGCCGAGCTTAGCCCGACGAGCCTGCGTTGGGGCGTGGCGGCCGTAGCGCCGGCCGACCCCGGCAACGTAGGCACGCTCATCCGCACCGTCGATGCCGTGGGCGCGGACGGACTGCTGCTGTTGGATGCGGGCGTGGACCCCTACCACCCCAGCGCGGTGCGCGCCAGCCTGGGCTCGCTCTTCTGGGTGCCCGTGGCCAATGCCACCTTTGCCGAGTTCGCCGCCTGGAGCAAACAACACCAGTATCACGTTTACGGCGCCTCCGCGCGCGGCAGTGTGGACTACACCACCGTCGAACACTACGAGCAGCCGTCCATCCTGCTGCTCGGCAGCGAGCGCGAGGGCCTCACACCCGACCAACTGGCGGTCTGCCAGCAGGTCGTCCGCCTCCCCATGCGCGGCCGCGCGACCTCGCTCAATTTGTCGGTCGCGGCAGGGGTGCTGCTGTATGCGATGCTCGACAAGCAGGAGTAGGAAGGGTAAAATGAAGCAGCTAAAGGAAATGAAGGAACTTAGAGCGCTTCTGCTTCCCTTATTTCCTTCATTTCCCCTATTTCCCTTGCTTCCCTCATTTCCTTCCCAATGCTGAACGTCCTCCTCAACCTCATCGCCCTCTTCGCGCTGCTGACCGGCATCGTGCTCGGCTACCTGCGCTGGATACGACCGCGCCAGCGGACGCTGGGCTTTCAGAGCACCGGCCTGATGCTGCTGCTGGTGACGACCTTAATGGGCGGGCTGCTGGGCAGCCCGTTCTGGTGGCTGGACCTGGCGCCGAGCTTTCCCTGGGACCTGCCGCCCCTGGCCAGCCGCATGCTGGCCGCGGCGGCCCTGTCGTTTGCGGTGGTCAGCTTCATCGCCCTCGAACAGCCGCGCCGCCGGCCGGTGCGGCTGGTGCTGGTGCTGCTGGTGGTCTACCTCGCGCCCCTGGTCGTGGCCGCCCTGCTGTGGCACCGCGACCGCTTCAACCTGGCGGCGCCCATCACCTATGGCTTCTTCGTCATCGCCGGCGGCATGGCGGTCTCCACGCTGTGGTACTGCCTGCGCCAGCCGGCCTGCGCGCCCGAACTGGCGCTGCCCGGCCGGCCCACTCCCGCCGTCGTCGTGTGGCTGCTCTTGATCGCCGGGGTGGCCGGGCTGTGGGGCCTGGCGCTGTTTGTCACCGATAGCGGCCCGTCGCCGCTGATCTGGGCCTGGCCGGGTGATCCGCTGAGCAGCCGGCTGATCGGCGTGATGCTCCTGGCCCTGGCGGCCGGCGCGCTGGTGGCCCTGCGCGAAACGGCCACCGCCCGCATGGTGCTGTGGCTCGGCGTGACCTATGGCAGTGGGTTGGCGCTCGCCAGCCTGTGGAATGTGCTCGGCGGCCGGCCGGTGAAGGTGTCGTACGTGGTAGTGTTTGGGCTGATTGCCCTGGGATCATCGGTGCTGCTGTGGACCAACCGCAGCCGCATCGCGGCGCGGCCTGCCTAGTCAGCGCGTATCACGGTGCCGGGAGTGGCTTCGCCCAGCAGGGCCGCACGCAGCACACCCGGGGTCTCACCCGAGAAGATGCGCACCTCCAGCCCGGGCACACTGGCCGCCAGCGCCTGCATCTGCGCCACCTTGCTGGCCATGCCGCCCGTCACGTCATAGCCCTGCGCGCCGCCCACCGCCGCCAGCCGCGCCCCTGGCGCAATGTGCGGCAGCACCTCGCCGTTGGGCCACTGGGTGAGCACCCCCGGCTCCAGCCCGGCCAGCAGCACGCGCTCGGGCCGCAAGGCCGCCGCCAGGTAGCCAAACACATCCTCGGTCGAAACGATCGTGCCACCGCGCGCCTCGTCCAACGCCACATCGCCAAACACCAGCGGCACCAGGCCGTGTTCCAGCGCCGCCTGCACCGGCGCCAGAGCCAGCGACCGCAGCACGCCATCCACGCACAGCGCCGAGGCCGAAGGCGGTGCGTTCAGTACCGGCACCCCCGCCGCCCAGGCCGCATCGACCACCAGGCGGTTGAGCAGGCCGGCCGCGTGCTGCACCTCGGCCAGGCCGCGCCACTGCTCCAATGTGTGAGCGCCCTGCCGCGTGCCGTACTGCTTGCCTTCCACGTGCCCGTATGACCCGCTGCCGTGCCCCAACACCAGCCGCAGCCCCGGCGCCGCCGCCCGCGCCGCCGCCACCTCCTCCATCAGCCGCGCCAACACCTCCGGCCGCACGCTGCGCGGTTGATCTTTGTGGGTGAGGAGGGAGCCGCCGAGTTTGAGAAAGACAAACATGTGTGTAAGTGTGTGGGTATGTGGGTGTGTGAGTGGAAGCGACTCACACACCCACATACCCACACACATGAATTTGGTTTTACCGCACTTCCGTGCCCACCACCCTCACCGCC
>CAYUYN010000180.1:0-8001 GCA_964449185.1 uncultured Anaerolineales bacterium
GAGCGCCACGGCCGCCGCCGATGCCACCCAGCCGCTGGCCGGCACCGCCACGTCGCCGGTCGTGGAAGGCGCCCGGCCGCAACTGGCCGCCGGCCAGCCGGCCAACATCGTCCGCATCAACATGCTCGACGCCGCCACGGGCTGGGCGGTGGGGCACGCCCCCAATGACCCCAGCGAATACGTCCTGCGCACCACCGATGGCGGGCAGACGTGGGTGGATGTCTCGCCGCCCGTGGCCTCCGGCACGCCGTGGGCGGCCACGGCGTTCTTTCTCGATGCCAGCCGCGCCTGGGTCACTTTCGCTGACGCGGGCGCGCCGCCGCTGCCGGGCCAAGCGGCCGTGGTTTGGCGCACCGAGGACGCCGGGCAGACTTGGTCCGCCGGCCAGCCGCTCAACCTGTCCGACGCCGAGTACTCCGCGCCCTCGCACCTGCTGTTTGTCGACGACCTGCGCGGCTGGCTGCTCACGCACGTCGGCGCCGGCATGAACCACGACTACGTCATGCTCTTCACCACCGGCGATGGCGGCCAAACCTGGGAACGCATCGCGGACCCGCTGTCCACCGAGCCGACCGGCCTGCCCATGAGCTGCGGCAAGACCGATCTGGGCTTCCTCAACGCGCAGATCGGCTGGGTCGCCGGCGACTGCCACGGCGTGGCGCCGGGCGTGTACTTCCACCGCACCAACGATGGCGGGCTCACCTGGCAGCCGCAAAGCCTGCCGCCGCCGCCCGGCGCGGCCAGCCTGTTCACCAACGAGACGGTTGGCTGCGGCACTTATAGTCTTACCCCGCTGCCGCCCCAGACCATCAAGGTGGCGGTGCTGTGCCAGGACTTCGTCAACAGCGAGGTCACGGTGTGGATCTATGGCTCGGCGGATGCCGGCCAGAACTGGGAGGCCAGCCCGCTCCCCGGCCACGATCAGTTCTTCCTGGACGCTAATCGGGTCTGGTCCGCGGCTGAGGGCGATGTGAACGATCCCACGGCGCCCCGCCATTTGTACCGCTCGGACGACGGCGGCCAAAGCTGGGCCGACCTCACTACGGTCAACTGGAGTCCGCAGCTCGACTTTGTCGACGCTGCCATCGGCTGGGCCGTGGCCGCTGCCGGCGAGGAGATCGCGCTCGTTCACTCCACCGACGGCGGGGCCAGCTGGCAATTGCTGGAGCCGACGATTGGGCCATAAAGAGCGACGACCGCTACGCGCGATCCGCTGCGCGCGACAGGCTGTAAGGCCCGACGAACGTCGAAGCACGAACGCCGAGCCACACCTGCCGCTCGCCGCCAAGCAAGGTTCTATTTCCCTCATTTCCTTTATTTCCCGTCCCACCTTGACACCTATGCTAAAATAGCAAGCACGATGAGCGCCGCGCTGGGCCTGTCAGGAACGTCGATGATGATGCGCCGCCTGCCGTGGCGGGGTGGGAGCCGAGGCTCCGCGCCCGCAACGGCCGGATGAGCGCTGCCTGACAATTCGGCCCGCGCTCGCCGGTCCCGGCAAAACAGACCGCCCGCCTCGGCTGGCGGTTTTTTGTTGTCTCACACTGCACTGCAGGTTTGGGAGGTCCGCATGCCTGAAAATATCCTGGTCGCCGTGGCCTGGCCTTACGCCAACGCCGACATCCACGTCGGCAACATCGTGGGCGCCTACCTGCCGGCCGACATTTACGCCCGCTACCATCGCCTGGCCGGCAACAACGTGCTCATGGTGTCCGGCTCAGACGCCCACGGCACGCCGGTGACCGTGCGGGCCGACGCCGAGCAGACCACGCCGCAGGCCGTCTACGAGCGCTTCCATCATCGCTTTTTGGACCTCTTTGGGCAGCTTGGCCTGACGTATGACCTCTTCACCAGCACCCACACCGAGAACCACTTTCGGGTCGCGCAGGATGTCTTTCTCAAGCTGCGCGAGAACGGCAACCTGTTCACCCAGACCGAGAAGCAGTGGTACTCGCCGTCCGAGAAGCGCTTCCTGCCCGACCGCTACGTGGAAGGGGAGTGTTACCTGTGCCACTACCCCAACGCGCGCGGCGACCAGTGCGACAACTGCGGCAACCTGCTGGATGCCACCCAGCTCATCAACCCGCGCGCCCGCGCCAGCGGCGTGGCGCTGGAGCTGCGCGACACCGAGCACTTCTACCTGGACCTGGGCAAGCTGGCGCCGGACCTCAGCCGCTACCTGAACGACGACAAGGCCCACTGGCGCCCGCAGGTGCTCAACCCCTCGCGCCGCCAGGCCGACAGCGGCGAGCTGCGCGGGCGGGCCATCACCCGCGACCTGGACTGGGGCATTCCGGTGCCCACCGCAGGCTGGGAGGGCAAATGCCTGTACGTCTGGTTCGAGGCCGTCATCGGCTACTTCTCGGCCGCCATCGAGTGGTCGAAGAACCACAACACCCCCCAGGCCTGGAAGGACTGGTGGTACGACCCGGCCGCCAAGACCGTCTACTTCATCGGCAAGGACAACATCCCCTTCCACGCCGTCATCTGGCCGGCCGAGCTGATTGGCACCGAGCGCCTGTACGAGGACGACCCCACCAAGAAACTCAACCTGCCCTACGACGTGCCCGCCAATGAGTTCCTGAACCTGGAAGGGCAGAAGATCTCGGGCAGCCGCAACTGGGCCGTGTGGGGGCTGGACTACCTCAGCCGCTATGACCCGGACCCGCTGCGCTATTACCTGACGGCCATTATGCCGGAGAGCAAGGACGCGGAGTGGGAGTGGGACGCGTTCGTGCGCCACAACAACAACGAGCTGGTGGCCACCTGGGGCAACCTGGCCAACCGCGTGCTGACCTTTGCCTACAAGCATTGGGAGGGCCGCGTGCCCGACCCGGGCGCGCCGCGGCCGCAGGACCAGGTGCTGCTGGCGCGCATCGAGGCCGGCTTCAAGGCCATCGGCGACTTGCTGGAGGCGGTGAAGCTGCGCGCGGCGCTGGGTGAGGCCATCGCGTTGGCCACCGAAGCCAACCGCTACCTGGACCAGCAGGGGCCGTGGTTTGAGATCAAGCAGGATAAGGCGGAGGCGGCCAAGACGGTCTACACCGCGCTGCGCGCCATCGACTCGCTCAAGGTGCTGCTGGCGCCGTTCCTGCCGCACACGGCCGAGCAGCTGCACCAGTACCTGGGCCACGACGGGCGCCTGTTTGGCAGCCAGCGCGTCGAGACCTTCACCGAGGCCGGCAGCACGCACGACGCGCTGACCTACGACCCCGCGGGCGCGACCGGCCGCTGGGCCCCTAGCACCCTTCGGCCCGGCCAGGCCCTGCGCCAGCCCGCGCCGCTGTTCAAGAAGCTCGACGAGAGCGTGATCGAGGCCGAACGCGCCCGGCTGGGCCAGCCGAGCTAAGGACGCCCATGCCTTCTACCCCGGCCGCTCGGCGGGCGCTGCTCGCTGTCATCCTCGGCCTGTACCTGGTGTTGGGCGCGCTGTACGCGGTGAACACCCCGGCGTGGCAGGTGCCCGATGAGCCCGCGCACTACAACTACATCGCCCAGATCGTCGCCACCGGCCGCCTGCCCGTGCTGCGGGACGGCGACTACGACTTCGCCTATTTAGAACGGCTGAAGGGCGAGCACTTCCCGCCCTCCCTGCCGATTGACTCTCTCCGCTATGAAAGCTGGCAGCCGCCGCTGTACTACCTGCTGGCCGCGCCGGTGTTTGCCGCGACCAGCGGCGACTTGCTGAGCGTGCGGCTGTTCACGCTGATCATCGGCGGCGGCGTGGTGGTGCTCACCTACCTGCTGGCGCGCGCGGTGGTCCCGCGGGCGCCGGTGATCGCCCTCACCGCGGCCGGCTTTGTGGCCTTCCTGCCGCAGCACCTGGCCATGATGGCGGCGGCCAACAACGACGCGCTGGCTGAGTTGGTCATGGCGCTGGGCATTTGGCTGGGCGTGCTGGCACTGCTGGCGGCGCCGGGGGCACGCGCGCGGCGCTTTTGGGTGTTGGGCCTGGTGCTGGGCCTGGCTTTCCTCACCAAGCTCTCCGCCTATCCCCTGGCGGCGCTGCTGGGGCTGGTGGTGCTGCTGTTAGCGCGGCGCGAAGGCTGGCCGCTCAGCGCGCTGCTGGCGGCCGCGGTGCAGGTCTACGGCCCGGCGCTGCTGCTGGGCGGCGTGTGGTGGGCGCGCAACCTAGCCGTGTATGGCGGGCTGGACTTCCTGGCCATGCAGCGCCACAACGAGATTGTCGACGGGCAGCTGCGCACGCTGGATAGCATCGTTTTGTATGGCGGGGCGGGGGGCTACCTGCGCAATTTCGTGCAGACCACCTTCCAGAGCTTTTGGGGCCAGTTCGGTTGGATGGGTGTGGTGATGGACCGCCGGGTGTACCTGGCGCTGCTGCTGTTTACCGTCGTGCTCGTCATTGGCGCGGCCGGGGCGCTGCGAGAGCTCTGGCGCGCCCGCGCCGCCTGGCCGCGCGCGCGGGTGGACGTGGCCGTGCTGCTGGGGGTGGCGGTGCTGCTGACCGTAGCCGTTTATCTGTACTACAACCTGTCCTTCGTGCAGTTCCAGGGCCGCTATCTCTACCCGGCCCTGCCCAGCCTGGCCCTCGGCGTGGCCGTGGCCCTGCGCCAGTGGGCAAGCTGGTTTGTCGCCCGGCTGCGCCCGCAGGCGCAGCACCGCGCCTGGGCTGAAGCCGCTCTCTTCACGCTGCCCCTGGCGCCCATCGCGCTCATGGCGGTCCTGGCGGTGTTTGCGCTGTATCGGTTTATCGTGCCGCAGTTGAGGGGGTGAGGCAGGTCGAGGTAAGAATGCCACCCCTCCTCACGCTACGCCGCCTGCTGATCCTCCGGCGCGCGAGCGATGCGCCACAGGCCGCTTTGCGCCTCGTAGACCAACTCAAAGATCCGCTCGCCGGGGGTCATCACCAGCAGGTGCCGGCCATCAGGCGCTTCCCATTGGCGGCCGTGGCTGGTGACCGGGTGTTTGTGGCCTTGCCAGGCAAAGCTGAGCACGGTAATCAGGCCGGTCTCGGCAAAACGCGCTTCGACCTCGGTGGGGGTGGTCATGGGGCTGATTGGAGACGAACCTCGTCTTCATCCGCATCGACGCCGAGGCAACGCCTCAGACCGGTGCCAGGCTTTCCAGGTGCGCCAGCACCATCTTGAGCACCGCCTCGGCCGACTGCGCCTTGTTGGTCACGCGGTCGCCGGTCCACAGGTACTGCTCGGCCTGCTCCACGTCGCGCGCCGAGAGCGCCACCCAGGTGAGGCCCACCGGCTTGCCCGGCAGCCCGCCGCCCGGCCCAGCGATGCCGGTCACCGACACGCCCACATCCGAGCCCAAGGCCCGGCGCACGCCGCGCGCCATCGCGCGCGCCGTCTGCTCGCTCACCGCGCCAAAATCGTACAGGGTGTTGTGGTTGACCTCGAGCAGGCGCTCCTTGACGTCGTAGGCGTAGGCCACGACCCCGCCCAGGAAGTAGGCCGACGACCCGGCCACGTTCGTCAGACGGTGGCCCACCAGCCCGCCCGTGCACGATTCCGCCACCGCGAGCGTGTAGTGGCGCGCGAGGAGGAGTTGGCCGATCTTTTCTTCGAGCAGCATGCGGATATTATACACGCCCGTCGCCTGGTGCGAACAGAAGTGCTATAATCGCCCCTGTCGAGGTCGCCGCCATGTTTCGCAACGACTACATTCTGCGGGTCATCGAGCTTGGGACGGCGGCGTTGGCCAGGGTGCTGGGACTGCGGCGGGCCAAGCGCTATGACGAAGCCCTGGCCGAGATTGACCACTTGCTGCGGCAGGACTGGGGCTTGAACCTGGACTTCATCGCCCAGCTCGATGCCGGCAGCCTGTTGGCCCTGGTGCGCGGGGACGAGGCCAACCCCTCGCTGGACATCGGCAAGTGCGTGGTGCTGGCCGATCTGCTCCAGGCCGAAGGCGACATCCGGGGCGAGTTGGGGCAGCCGGGCGAGCGGGAAGATCGCGCGCTCAAGTCCCTGGCCCTGCTGCTGGAAGCGGCCCACGCCAGCGACGACACCGCCGGCCAGGCCCTGGCGCCCCGCATCGAGACCCTGTCCAACCTGTTGGCCGACGTGGTGTTTCCGGCCGAGCTCAATGACCGCTTGAGCGAGTATTACGATCGTCTCGGCCCGCCGGCCAACGGCGCGCCGTAGGGGCGTTCCATAAAACGCCCCTACCCGCCCTGTGTACGAGCGGAACCCGCTCTGGAACTGTAAGGCCCGTATGGCGCCCCTGGAACAAATGCAGCCCAAGCTCGATACCCTGCCCACCAAGCCGGGCTGCTACCTATTTAAGGACAGCACCGGCAAGATCATTTACGTGGGCAAGGCCGTCAACCTGCGCAGCCGGGTGCGCTCGTACTTCCACGAGGCGGTCGACTCGCCCAAGACCGTTCAGCTCGTGCACGCCATCGCCGACCTGGAGACCATCATCGTCGGCTCCGAGCTCGAGGCGCTGATCCTCGAGATGAACCTGATCAAGAAGCACCGGCCCAAGTACAACGTCCGCCTCAAGGACGACAAGCGCTACCCGTACGTCAAGGTCCACTACGGCGACTCCTTCCCTAAAGTGACCGTTACGCGCCGCATGGAAGATGACGGCTCGAAGTACTTTGGCCCGTACACCAGCGTGTGGGCCGTGCACCAGACCCTGGACGTGCTGCGCAAGATTTTTCCCTACCTCACCTGCGACCGGGTGATCACCGGCACCGACCCGCGCGCCTGCCTGTATTGCGATATCAAGCTGTGCCTGGCCCCCTGCATTGGCCAGGTGGACCGCGAGCAGTACCGCGCCATGATCGACGACCTGTGCCGCTTCCTGCGCGGCCACACCGAGGGGGTGGTGGAGCACCTGAAGGCCGATATGAGCGCGGCCTCCGAGAAGCTGGAGTTCGAGCGCGCCGCCGCCCTGCGCGATCAACTGGTGGCCATCGAGCGCGTGGTGGAGAAGCAGAAGGTGATCACCACCGAACAGGTCGACTCGGACGTGATCGCCTTTGCGCGCTCCAACGGCGAGGCGTGCGTGCAGGTGTTCTTTATCCGCGCCGGCAAGCTCATCGGCCGCGAGTATTTCGTGCTGGAGGGCACCCAGGACGAGAGCAACAACCAGATCCTGGAAGAGTTCATCAAGCAGTTCTACGACGAGGCCGCCTACGTGCCGCCCGAGCTGCTGCTGCCCGTCGAGATCGAAGAGGCGCGCATCATCAACGAGTGGCTCAACAGCAAGCGCGCCGGCGAAAAGGTGACCCTGACCGTGCCGCGCCGGGGCCTCAAGCGCGGCCTGGTGGAGATGGCGGCCGAGAATGCCGCCGAGACCCTGGCCTCGCTCAAAGCGCAGTGGGAGGCCGACAGCACCAAGCACATCCAGGCGCTGGCCGAGCTCCAGGCGGCCCTGGCGCTGCCCGGTCCGCCCAACCGCATCGAGTGCTTCGACATTTCCAACACGCAGGGCACGGCGGCCTCCGCCTCGATGGTGGTCTTCGAGCACGGCACGTCCCGCAAGAACCACTACCGCAGCTTCAGCATCAAGTCGGTGGAAGGGCCCAACGACTTCGCCGCCATGAAGGAAGCGCTCCAGCGGCGCTTCCGGCGCTGGCAGGAGGCGCAGGGCCTGGTCAAGGAGGGCGTGGTGGGCAGCCAGGCCACCGAGATCATGCCCAATGCGCCGGCCAGGGCCAAGAAGGCCGACGACAGCTTTTCGCTGCTGCCCGACCTGCTGATCATCGACGGCGGCAAGGGGCAGCTGGGCGTGGCGATTGAGGTGCTGCGGGAGCATGGGCTGTTCGGGCGTGTGCCTGTCTGCGGCCTGGCCAAGCAGCAGGAAGAAATATTCCTGCCGGGCCAGTCCACGCCGGTGCTGCTGCCGCGCCGCTCGCAGGGGCTGTACCTGGTGCAGCGCGTGCGCGACGAGGCCCACCGCTTTGCCCTCAGCCACCATCGCCAGCGCCGCGGCAAGATCGGCCTGGCGTCGCAGCTCGATGCCATCCCCGGCATCGGGCCGGTGCGGCGCAAGGCGCTGCTCAAGCGCTTCGGGTCG
>CAYUYN010000181.1:0-3548 GCA_964449185.1 uncultured Anaerolineales bacterium
AGCCCGCTCCTACAATTCAGGATGCCTGCGTGGCGGGATTATGGGAACCCTGGCCGCCCGCAGCCACCAGGGCAGGCACAGGGGCCTGCCCCTACGGTGACGACGCCGGATGCCGTAGGGGCGGGCCCCCCGTGGCCGCCCTCCCCTGGCCTCCCGTGGCCGCCCTCCTATCGCGCCCAGCCAAAATTCTCCACATTCCACAAATCCGACACGGCCGTGGAATTGACCAGGAAGTTCTCCACGCCTGGCCGGGTAATGACGACCCGCGCCGGCGCGTAGAGCACGATGGCGGGCAGGGCCTCGGCCCAAATCTGCTGGGCCTGGGCGTGCTGGGCGGCCTTCTCCGCTGGCGTGCCCGGCCGCTGGGCGGCCAGGCAGGCCGCGTCGAAGTCCGCGTCGCTGTAGCTGGCCAGGTTGAGCGCTTCCCAGCCATTGACCTCATTCGGGATCGACCAGCTCGCGTAGAGGGTGCAGGGCGGCTCGGTGCCGGTGCGGAAAGCGAGCTGCCCCACGTCAAATCGGCGCCCCAGCACCAGGCCGTTTGGCCCGGGGTCGGTATATTCCGGGCCGTACAGCTCCACCGCCACCTCCACGTGGCAGTTGACGGCCAACTGGTCCTGCACCAGCCGGGTCACGGCCTGGCGGCGGGTGCTGTTGCGCGTGCTGTACACAAAGGAGAACTGCGTCCCCCGCCCGTCATCCAGGATGCCGTCGCCGTCGGTGTCAACCCAGCCGGCCGCTTCCAGCAGGGCCAGGCCCGCGGCCGGGTCGAAGTCGTAAGTGGCCACGTTGGCGTCCCCCACGTACAGCGGGTGGTCGGAGGGGGCAAAGGTCTGCTGGGGCAGGCCGGCGCCATTCAGCGCCTGGTCGATGATGGCCTGGCGGTCCAGGCAGTGGGCCAGCCCCTGGCGCACGCGCGGGTCACTGAACACCGGTTGGCCATTGGCCCCGTGAGCCGTGGCGGCAAAGCCGGTGTAGCTCGGCGCCGGCGCGGTGTTGAACGCCATCTGCTCAAAGATGGTCTCAGCCGCCAGGTTGGCCGCCAGCAGGCCCTCCACCTCCAATTGGCGGATCAGCGCCAACTGGTTGGAAAAGGCGCCGTCCTGCGTGGCGGCATCGCACCGTCCGCTGGCCACCTGCGCGATCAGCCGGTTAGTGTCCGGCACAAAGCGGATCACCAGCTCGGACAAACGCGGCAGGCCCTCGCCCGCGCGCCAATAGGTGGGGTTGCGCGCCAGGGTGATGTGGTCGTTGGGCACCCACTCCGACACGGTGAAGGGACCATAGGCCAGGGGGTCGCGGTTCACCTGCGGGTCGACGAGCATTTCCGACGGCGTCAGGTGGCCGTAGGCGTGCTTGGGCAGGAAGCCGGCGTGGTTGAGGAAATAGCTGGGCGTGGCGTAGCCCGGCAGGCCGGTCCAGCGCACAGTCTGGTCGTCCACCGCCTCATACGCGGCGGTGGCCGCCACAAAGTCTGGGCGGGTGGGCGTTTCGGGGCTGCCGGCCACCTCAAAGGCAAAGACCGCATCGGCCGAGGTGACGGGCGTGCCGTCTTCCCACGTCATGCCGGGCGCCTGGGTCCACTGCGCCCACTGCTGCACCGTGGTGGTGGTGGAGATCTGGCCGAAGTCGGCGGAAATGGCCGGGCCGTCCGCCTGGTTAAGCGTCACGCGGCTGCCGGGCGCCAGGGTCACCACCTGGCCGGTGCCGGCGTCAAACACGCGGTCGCCCACGGCCACCGTCACCGTCTCGATGGCGGCATCGCCGTCGGGGACGCTCGGCAGCTTGGTGAAGGCCACGGGTTGGTATTGATAGCTCTGCGAGTCGATCAGGCCGTCTGAGATGGCCTGCTGCACCGCCAGGGTGGCGGGTAGGCTGGAGATGGCGGGGTTGAGGCTGGTGGGCTCCTGCAGCATGCACACCACCAGCCGGTCGGAGGGGGCCGCGGTAGGGGCCGGCGTGGCGGTGATCACGCGCTCCACGGTCACGACCTGGGTCTCGGGCACCACCCGTACGCTCTGGGTCGGCGTGTTGGAGGGCGCCAAAGTGGGGAGCGGGTCGGGGGTGCGGCAGGCGCCCACGACCAGGCTAAGCACGGCCAGCGCGGACACCCACGTCCAACGCCGGCGACGCAGCCCGCTGCCCAACTGGTCATGGCCCCTACGCGAAACCACAATCATGCGCGGCTAGTATAGCCTAACCGCGCCAGGCTGCCATTGTCGAAACGCTACGCGTGAAGGCGGAAGGGTGAAGGCGGAACAATACGCGTGAAGGATGAAAGGCTGCGGGCATGCAAGCGGCCTGCTCCCTCTTACCGGCAAACCCAGACCCCAAGGGTTTTGAAAACCCTTGGGGTCTCGAGGTAGCCCAAATCCGCTCAATTCGCTTCACGCTTGCGTCCGCTGCCAGCGCCGCTAAAGCTTAAGCCGGGGATCCAGCGCATCGCGCAGGCCATCACCAATGAAGTTGAACGTCAGCGCGCAGACGAAAATCGGCAGGCCGGGGATGAGGGGCAGCCAGGGGTGGTTGAACATGTAGCTCTGGGTGAAGGCCAACATGTTGCCCCAGGTGGGGGTGGGGTCCTGAATGCCCAGGCCCAGGAAGCTGAGCGCCGCTTCCAGGATGATGTAGCCGGCCAAGTCCAGGCTGGCGCTGACGATGATGGGCGCAAACGCGTTGGGGATCAGGTGGCGGGTGATGATGCTGAAGTCCGAGACCCCCAGCGCGCGCGAGGCCTCCACGAAATCCATGTTCTTGAGCGAGAGCACCATGCCGCGCATCAGGCGGGCAATGCCCAGCCAGCCGAAGGCCATGAGCACGATGATCACCAGGATCACCTGCTGCGCCTGACGGTCGGCAATATACATTAAGCGTCCGACGATGGCGATCAGGAACCCTGGGACGGGGATGGCCTCGGGGGCCTGGAGCAGGATGGACGACAGGATGAGCAGGATGGGCAGGAGCGGCAGGGTGAGCAGGAACTCAACGGCGCGCTGGAGCACGTCGTCCAGCAGGCCGCCGTAGAAGCCGGAAATGGCGCCGATGAGCGACCCAACGACGACGCTGCCGAGGGTGACCGACACGGCCACCGACAGCGAAATGCGGGCGGCGTAGATGATGCGCGAGAAGTAGTCGCGGCCCAGTTGGTCGGTGCCCAGGTAGTGCGGCGGCCGCGCGGGATCGCTGGCCGCCGAGAACGGGGCCGAAAAGGCGTTGCCTACCTCGATCTCGGTCGGGCCGTACGGGGCGATTTCCTTGGCAAACAGCGACACCAGCAAAATCACCAGGAGAAAAATCGTGGCGGCCATGGCCAGCTTGTGCCGCCGAAAGCGCCGAAAGACCACCTCAAACTGGCTTTCGGCCTTGGGCATCGCATCCGCGACGAGTGACTTGACGGCTTTGTGATCAGCGGCAACAGCGGTCATGCAACATTCCTCGCGGCAAAAGAAGTGGTCAGTGGTCAGTTAAGTCGCCACGCAAAGCGAGCCAATCCGTTACACGCTTGCGTCCGCTGCTAACTTCTCGCGGCCAGGAGGCACCCCCTTCCC
>CAYUYN010000181.1:3648-7986 GCA_964449185.1 uncultured Anaerolineales bacterium
GTTACACGCTTGCGTCCGCTGCTAACTTCTCGCGGCCAGGAGGCACCCCCTTCCCTTAAAGGGACGCGCAGCGGGCTGGGGGGTTAGGTCTGGCCGCGCCTCAGCTCAGCTTGATGCGCGGGTCCACCAGGGTGTAGAGCACATCGCCCAGCAGGGTCGCGATCACGGTCAGCACGGCGGAGATGAGCAGGATGGCCATGGAGACCGGGTAGTCGTTACGGCCCAGCGAGTCGAAGAACAGCCGCCCCATGCCGGGCCAATTGAAGATGGTCTCGGTGATGATGGCGCCGCCGAACAGGCCGGGGAGGGTAAAGACCGCCACGGTGACGAACGGGATCAGCGCATTGCGAAAGGCATGCTTGGCCACCACCACGCGCTCCAGCAGGCCCTTGGCGCGTGCCGTGCGCACGTAGTCCTGGCGCAGCACTTCGAGCATGCTGGCGCGCACAAAGCGGCTCCAGCCGGCCACGCTGACGAAGACCAGCACGCCGGTGGGCATGATCATATGCAGCACCATGTCCTTGAGCGACCCCTTGCTCACCTCGCCCAGCAGCGGCACCACATAGTCGCGCACCGCCTGGGCATCGCCAGGGGGCAGGTAGATCCAGCCGGCCCGCTTGAACAGGATGCCGAAGACCAGGATGAGCACGATGCCGAAGAAGAAAGTCGGCATGGCCGAGCCCATAAAGGCCAGGGTCGTGACGATATAGTCAAAAATGGAGTACTGGCGGACGGCCGAGACGAGGCCCAGCGGCACGCCAATAGCCAGCGAAATCAGCGTCGAGAGGCCGATGAGCTGGAGGGTGTAGGGCAGCCGCGAGGCCAGCAGCAGCGAGACCGGCCGGTCGCGCAGGATGCCCCACGAGTCGCCGAAGTCGCCAAAGAACACGCCGCGGCTGGTGCGCCGGCCAACCAGCTCCGACATCAGCACGTAGTCGGCGCAGCCGGCAGCGCGGATGGCGTAAGTGCCGTCGGGCTGGCGCACGCTTTCTTCCACCGGGATGTAGCAGCCCACCTGGAAGTCGCTCAGGGTGGTCTTGCCAAAGAGGGTGAGGGGCCCGCGCGGCCAGCCCACCAGCCAGCGGGTAAAACGAAACGGCAGGTATAAGTCCAATTCGAAGCGGGCGCGGATGCGGGCGATATCTTCTTCGTCGATGTGCAGGATGCTGCTCTGCTGCTGCTGCCGCAGACCCTGCAAGGGACCACCCGGCGCCAGCATCAGCAGCGCATAGGTCACCGCCGCCGACAGCAGCAGCACGATCACCATCTGGAACGAGCGACGGAGAAGGTAATTCGTCATGGGGTCACCGTGCGGATAAACCCAGACCCGAAGGGTTTTAGAAACCCTTCGGGTCTGGTCTTGCTTGCGCTTACGGGATGTTCAGGTTGAAGTCGATGTGTTCCCAGGTGGCGCTGGGCTCGATGAAGATCGCCACTTCGCCGGCATCGGCGGCGTCGCGGACGGTCTGGACTTCGGGGCCGGCGCCGAGGGTCTCGGCGAACAGCACGTCCACATCACCGGTCAGCAGCTGCGCCACGGCCTGGTTGGTGTCGGCCACGAACTTGATGATGATGGTCGGGGTCTTGGGCGCGCCCAGGTAGAAGTTCGGGTTGGCCGCGAACGTCATCGACTGGCCCTTGATCCACTCAGTGATCATGTAGGGGCCGGTGTCGATCGGGCTCTCGGCGATCTCGGGCAGGGTGGCCCACTCGGCCGCGGGGACGTCGGCCAGGGTGCGGCCGTCGCTCAGCACGCGGTGCGCCGGGTACCAGCCGGTGTACAGGTTGTAGTACACGGGCGGGGTGTAGCCCGGCACCAGCACGCGCTGGTAGGAGTTGTCGGTGAAGGCTTCGCTGGCCGTGCGCTCGCAGATGGTGAAGTCGGTCGCGCCCGACTCGAGATCGCAGTCGATCTTGGAGCTCAGCTCCATGTCCGCGGCGGTCAGGGGCTCGCCATCCGAGAAGGTGATGCCTTCCACCAGCTCGAAGTTCAGCTCCATCTGCTGCATCTGGGCGGCGCCGCCGGTGTACTCGACGATGTTGCCTTCGCCGTCCTTGATGTTCATGCCGGCTGCCAGGGGCTGGAGTTTGCCATCGGCGTCAAAGACCACGTCGCCTTCGGCCACGTCCACGACGTTCAACACGGCCGTGCCGTCTTCCAGGCTGGCCAGGGACTTCCAGTACAGGTTGGCCTTGTAGTCGTAGTTCAGGCTGGTGAACCCGCGGCCGGCGATCAGGCTGTTGGCATTCACGGCCACAAAGGCCTGCTCCACCAACGGCCACAGCGAAGCGGGCTCCTGGGTGTAGCCGAGCACGATCGTTTCGCTGCCGGGAATTTCCCATTCGTGGATGTTGTAGGAGGCGTACGCCTCACCCGCCGCCGGCGCGAACCCGGTCAGGTCCTTGTTGGTCGCCAGGACTTCCACGCGGTTGAACAGCGGCAGGCTGATCATGTCCTTGGCGAACTCTTGCTGGAAGATGGCGTACTGCGCGATGCGCTCGTCGCGGTCGAGGGTGTTGTTGGCGGCCTTGATGGCGGCGCTGGCGGTCTCATTGCACCAGCCCATCGTGTTCTGGCCGGCCCAGCCGTTGGAGGGCAGCGGGATCTTGTCGCAGGCGTACAGGGTTTCGCCACCCGGGTCGGCCTCGCCGACCCAGGCGTAAGCGCCCAACTCGAAGTCGCGGCGGGCCAGGCCGGTGGTGTCGCCGAACCACCAGGAGGCCGGAGCGTGCAGGCGCGCGATGCCGATGCCGCAGGCAGCCATGTTGGCTTCGAACACGGCGGCCCAGAGCTGGCGGAAGGCAGCGTTGGTGGTAGCGAACTTCAGCGACAGGGAATCGCCGTCGGCGTTCACGCGCAGGCCGGTGGCCTCGGGATCGGTCCAGCCGGCTTCCTCCAGCAGGGCCATGCCCGCTGCCGGATCAAAGGCGTACTGCTGCACGCCGTCGGCGTGCGCCCAGTGATCGGTGGGGATGTTGGTGTCCATCAACAGGGTGCTGGGATCGTCGACGAAGGTGTAGACCGAGGCGATCATCTCGGGCCGGTTAGCGCAGTAGGCGATCGCCTGGCGCACGCGCAGATCGCTCAGGATCGGGTGCGGGCGGCTAAAGGCCTCGGGTGCGACTTCGACCACCTGGGTCTGGTTGACAATCTGGGTCTGGTTGACAATCTGGGTCTGGGCGACAATCTGGGTCTGGGGGACCACAACGGTGATGGGGAACGGAACTTCTTGGCCCTGGCAGGCCGTGGCGATCAGGCTGACCAGCATAAAGCCGGACAGGAGCGCCCAATTCTTGCTCTTATGCATATCTCTCCTCCTCAAAGGATTGTCAGTCGTACTGGCTAAATTCAAAAAACGGGATGCCGAAGATGGCAGTAGCTGCGGCGACACCTCCTTATATGCAAGCGACCCCTCTACCCAAGGGGTCTCCCGCGCGCCCTGCCCGGGATTGGCAGAACGCGCCGGTCGTGCTGGCCGGTCAGTCGGTTGGAAGGGAGCGCAAACATGCCCCTTCATTAAAGCCGGATGAGACGGCGCCGCCGCAATATAGCATACCGCTGCAAAGGGAGTCAAGTTGTCAACGAACGGTGAAGCGTTGTGGCTCGCCGGCTGGCACGGCGAATTATCGCCTAATCCTTATTTGTTACTCAGAGGCTATTGCAAAGGTTCAGAATGGCCTTTTTAGCCTTTTAGACGGAGAGGCACGCGGTGTTCGGACGAGCCCTAGGGGTTCTGGGCCCGCTGGACGCTCTGCGCCACCAGGGCATAGGCGCAAGCGGCAAAATTGACGAGAATGAGAGAAAGCGGGATGATAGCCAAACGACGCGAAATCAAATCTGGCATGCCGTCTGTCTCGCTCTTGCGCCTGATTGCGCTCACCACGCTGGGCTTTGCGCTGACCCTGACCACCAACACCCTGGAGCCGTCCGTGCTCAGCCACAAGGTGCTGGCGCTGGCGCCGGACCTGCCCAACACCGCCCTGGGCCTGACCACCTTTGCGGGGCTGATCGTGGCCAGCCTGGCCCAACCGCTGGTGGGCGTGCTGTCGGACCACACCCGCTCGCGCTGGGGCCGGCGCCTGCCCTACATCGTGGGCGGGGCGCTGGTGGCGGCGCCGTGCCTGTACCTCATCGCGCTGGCGCCGGTCTTCAGCCTGGTGATAGGCGGGGTGCTGCTGCTGCAGTTGGCGGCCAGCGTGGTGCAGGCGCCGTGGCTGGCGCTCATCCCCGACCTGGTGCCGCCTGGCCAGCGCGGACGCGCGGCGGGCCTCAAGGCGCTGCTCGACATCCTCGCCCTCGTCATCGGCCGGCAGGTGGCGGGGCTGCTGGTCAGCCGC
>CAYUYN010000182.1:0-7977 GCA_964449185.1 uncultured Anaerolineales bacterium
CCTAGACGCCTGTCAAAAGGCAGCCGGATGTGAGCGCCTACATCTTCGTAACGGTGAGTCTTCGGCGATGAGCAAGGATAGACGGATGCTCAAAGTGGGCCCAGCAGGGCTCGAACCTGCAACCAAGCGGTTATGAGCCGCGTGCTCTGCCATTGAGCTATGGGCCCGTAAACAGGCACCATTGTACCCCGTTGGCGGGCAAAGTGGGTAGCGCTGAGGGCGTGGAAATTCAAGGGGCTTCCCAGCCGGCCCCACCCCACCCGCCTATCCGGCGCGATGAGACAGCGGCGCGATGAGACGGCGCTATCGCGTTTAGACGCAGGTCGCCCGTGCGGGGCGCGCTGTGTGGCGTCAACCGCCAGCCCTCTGGCGAGCGAGGGCACAGGTTGTGCTTACGGCGCCCACCCCATCCGCTTCGCTACTAGGGCAGGCAGGGGGGCGCCGCTACATATTCGCAGCGTACGGTAAGCACAAGAGGCACTCCGGCGCAAAGTGCGCGCCGGCGCGAAATCGGAGATTTCGCACTCCGAAAAGCAGGAGAGTTTACGCAAGGCTGCGCAGCGTGCCGCCGCAGGGTCGTAGAATCGTTACGCTGCGCCCGATCCTTTGCGGTCAATCTTCCCTCTCCATAACCGACTCGCCCTAACTATCCTTCACTTTGCCCATAAGCCCCAACCCCATGGCGCGGTATAATCCCAGTTGTTACGATTTGAACAAAGGAGCGTGTACGCCCTGATGAGCAAAGAGGCCCTATCCACCACCGGCGCCCCGCACGGCCGTATCTACAACTTTAATGCCGGGCCGGGCACCCTGCCCCTGCCCGTGCTCGAGCAGGCGCAGGCCGAGCTGCTCAACTACCGCGGCACCGGCATGTCGGTCATGGAGATGAGCCACCGCTCCGCGCCGTTCGAAGACATCATCCAGGGCGCCGAGGCCGATCTGCGCGCGCTGCTGGGCATCCCGGCCGGCTACAGCGTGCTCTTCCTCCAGGGCGGCGCCACGCTCCAATTCGCCATGCTGCCCATGAACCTGCGCCCGGCCGGCGCCTCGGCCGACTATATCCTCACCGGTGCCTGGGCCACGGCCGCTTACAAGGAAGCGGCCAAGGGCGGCGCGGCGCGCGCGGCCGGCTCCACCAAGGACGCCAACTTTAACCGCGTGCCCACCCAGGCCGAGCTCAACCTCGACCCGCAAGCCGCCTACCTGCACTTCACCACCAACGAGACCATCCAGGGCGTGGAGTGGCCCCAGGCGCCCACGGCGCCCGAGGGCGTGCCCCTGGTGGCCGACTCGTCGTCCGACTTCCTCAGCCGGCCCATGGATGTGGCGCGCTACGGCCTGATCTACGCCGGCGCGCAGAAGAACCTCGGCCCGGCCGGCGTCACCCTGGTCATCGTGCGCGACGATCTGCTCCAGCGCGTGCCCGCCAACCTGCCGCTCATGCTGGATTACCGCCTCCAGGCCGAGAACAAGTCGCTCTACAACACCCCGCCCTGCTTCACCATCTACGTCGTGGGCCTGGTGCTCAAGTGGCTGCGTGAGCTGGGCGGGCTGGAAGCGGTGGCCCGCCGCAACGCCGTCAAGGCCGGCCTGCTCTACAGCGCCATCGACGAGAGCGGCGGCTTCTACCGCGGCCACGCCGAGCCCGCCAGCCGCTCGAACATGAACCTCACCTTCCGCCTCCCCAGCGAAGACCTGGAGAAGCAGTTCGTCAAGCAGTCCGAGGCCGAAGGCTTCGCCGGCCTCAAGGGCCACCGCACCGTCGGCGGCATCCGCGCCTCGGTCTACAACGCCTTCCCCACCGAGGGCAGCGCGGCCTTGGCCTCCTTCATGCAAGAGTTTCAGCGCACGCACGGCTGATCAAAAGCAAGGAAATAAGGGAAATGAGGGAACCAAAGGAAATAGTTCCCTGTCGATCTATGACAACCATGAAAATTACGGACGCGCCAACGCCATTCTCAGCCATTCGCTGACCGTCAACGCCCTATTTCCCTCATTGCCTTTATTTCCCTTATTTCCCCGCCACACGAGTGCCTATGACCCCACGAATCCTTATCGCCGACGGCCTCTCCACCGATGGCATCGCCTTCTTGGAGAAGCTCGGCGAAGTCAACGTCAATCCCAAGATCACGGCCGATGACCTTAAGGCCGTGCTGCCCGCCTACCAGGCCCTGGTCGTGCGGTCGCGCACCAAGGTCAACGCGGCCGTGATTGCCGCCGGCAGCGCGCTCCAGGTCATCGGCCGCGCCGGCGTCGGCGTCGACAATATCGATGTGGCCGCCGCCCTGGCGGCCGGCATCGTGGTCGTCAACAGCCCCATGGCCGCCTCGGTCTCGGTGGCCGAGCACACTCTGGGCCTGCTGCTGGCGCTGGCGCGGCAGATCCCCGCGGCCGATGCCTCGCTCAAGCAGGGCAAGTGGGAAAAGAGCGCCTTCATGGGCAGCGAGCTGTCGGGCAAGACGCTGGGCTTGCTCGGCCTGGGCCGCATCGGCGCGCTCGTCGCCAACCGCGCCGTGGCCTTTGGCATGTCGGTGCTGGCCTACGACCCCTACCTGACCCCCGCGCAGATCGCCGAGCGCCATGCCCAGCCCGCCACCTTCGATGGCGTGCTCCAGGGCGCCGATTACCTCTCGCTGCACCTGCCCCTCACCGCCGAGACGCGCGGCCTGGTCAGCACCGCCCAGCTCGGCCTGCTGAAAAAAGGCGCGCGCGTGGTCTGCGCCGCCCGCGGCGGCGTGCTGGATGAGGCCGCCCTGCGCGCCGCGCTGGACAGTGGCCACGTGGCTGGCGCCGCCCTGGACGTGTTCGAGAACGAGCCGCCGCTGCCCGGCAGCCTGGCCGAGCACCCGCGCGTCATCGCCACCCCCCACGTCGGCGCCCAAACCGCCGAAGCCCAAACCCGCGCCGGCCTCGCCATCGCCGAAGAGGTCAGCGCCGTGCTCCAGGGCAAGGAGCCGCGCTGGCGCGTGCTGGCGAACGACTAAACCGCCGGGAACTTTTTTTGTAGGAGCGCCTTCCAGGCGCGATCCCCTTAGCGGCGGAAGTGCCTCGCGCCATGACCCCTTATTCCGCCAGGCAGTCTATCGCGGGCCAAGCCCGCTCCTACAATTCAATCAACTACGTTTTTTGTAGCGCCTTCCAGGCGCGATCCCCTTAGCGGCGGAAGTGCCTCGCGCCATGACCCCTTATTCCGCCAGGCAGTCTATCGCGGGCCAAGCCCGCTCCTACAATTCAATAGACTCTATCGAAAATGAGCGTTTGAGCTACGGCGCCGCCTGGCTCGGCGAGCTACGCGCAGATTGTGAAGACCGCAAGCGATCTGCATGACGCTATCGGACAGTCCCTCAGCCGTGTTGCGAAACGGGTCTTTGGCAATGCGACTGATCTTGATCCCCGCGATGGAATGCTCCACGCGAACGCGGACCCGCGCCAGCTTGCGGTTGCGACGCTTCTCGCCCGGTTTTAGCGCCGCGTTCTTGGGTTTTTTTCGGCTGGAGATGCTCCCGCACGTGTGGGGCGTAGCCCAGAAACCCAAGATCGCTGCGCAGGGTCGCCTTTTTCGGGTAGCGGGCGTTCACATGATCGGCCAGGGCCTTGTCATGGACGGAACCGGGCAGGGGCTGGCTCGCCTGGATTTTGGGGTCTTTCGGCCGCCCACGCCGCCGCTCCACCCCATCCACAATCAGGTCGGGCGCGTCCCCCTGATGGCGCTCATGTTGGGCGACCTGCGCGCCCTCGCGTTCGGGCATAGGGTTGGGTTCAGATGCACTTTTCCATTTGTCCATTCCCGATTACTATTCAACCGTCCCCCATGACCACTTGCAAATTATCCATTACCCTTATGAAGCCACCTTTCATCCCGCTCCTCTGCCTCACCGCCGCCTGCAGCACCCCCTCCCTCTCGCCCACCGTGCCCGGCCCCACCGGCACGCCGCGCGACGGCTGGGCCGAGCTCCAGCAGCACGTGCCCTATCCGTTCGGCACGCCTCTGCCGCCGCCAGCCTCCACCGCGCTCGACGGCGCCTACGTCAAATTCGATCCCGACCCCAACACGCCCGTGCCCTGCCGCCGCTGCCCCGACTACATCCTCAATGGCGGCGTGTGGCTGCTGCGTTTCCACCAGGGCGTCTTTCGCATCTATCACCCCCTCACCCACTGGAAGAGCCTCGGCTCCTACACCGTCACCGGCGACAAGCTCGACCTCTTCAACGACCCCAACTGCATCGATGTGGTCGGCCATTACTCATGGGAACTGGCCGAAGGCGTGCTGGAGCTGACGCTTATCGACGATCCCTGCGCCATCCGGCTGCGCGCCAAGAACTTCACGCGCCAACCTTGGGCAAGCTGCCAGCCGCCCAACCAGGAAGCGGCCATCACCGGCCATTGGCCCGTGGCCTTTGGCTGCGAGGGCCACACGCCATGAGCGACCTCACCCGCAGCCTGGCCTGGGCCCGCCGCCACATGCCCGTCACCCAGGCCCAGCTCCAGGCGCTGCCTCCGCTGGTTGGCGTGCGCCTGGCCTGCTCCATTCACCTCACCTACAACTCCCTCGTCGCGCTCGAGACCCTGCTCGAGCATGGCGCCGCCCTCTTTCTCACCACCTGCAACCCGCACACCGTGCAGGACGAATGCGTGCAGCGCCTGCAGGCCGCCGGCGCCGCCGGCCATGCCTGGCTGAACATGGGCCGGGGCGACCAGGCGGAGGCCATCGTCCACGCCCTGGCCTGGCAGCCCACCCACCTGTTCGAAATGGGCGCCGATCTCAGCGCCGCGCTCGTGGCGCAGGGACGGCCCGCGTCAGTGCGCGCCGGGTTGGAAGTCACCGGCTCGGGCATCACGCGGCTGGAGCGCCTGCGCGCCGAGGGCCGCGCCCTCCGCTTCCCGGTCTTCAATTGTGATGCCGTGCCGATAAAAGAGGGGCTGCACAACCGCTACCTGGTCGGGCTGATGACCTGGCACACCTTCACGGCGCGCACCCGCCTCAGCCTGCACGGCAAGCGGGTGCTGGTGATCGGTTACGGATTGGTGGGAGAGGGGGTGGCCAGCGCGGCCCGCGCCTGGGGCGGCGCCGTGAGCGTGACCGAGCGCGACCCCAGCCGCGCCCTGCAGGCCCGCTTCGCCGGTTACGAGACCGGCCCGCTCGAAACCCTGCTGCCGGCCGCCGATGTCATCGTCACCGCCACCGGCGCCGCGCGCGTGCTCACCGCGCAGCACTTTCCGCTGCTCAAGACCGGCAGCTTCCTGCTCAACGTCGGCCACGCCTCGGATGAGATCGACGTCGCCGCGCTGCGGCCCCGCAAAGAAGTGCTGCCCTTCATTGAAGAAGTAACGCTCGACGGCCGCACCGTCTTCTTGTTCGCCGGCGGCTCCACGGCCAACGTCACCGCCGGCCAGGGCGACTCGCTCAACAGCTTTGACCTCACCCTTGGCACCATGGTCGCCGGCCTGCGCTTCATCTTCACCCCCGCCGCCGCCGACCACCCGCCCGGGATACATCCGCTGCCTCGCTCGGCCTGGGAAAGCGTGGCGAGAGATGCTGGTAAGTGAGTGTGTGGGTGTGTGGGTATGTGAGTAAACACTCACATACCCACACGCCCACATACAATTTCAAGGGTCATCTTTACCCCATCGGCGCCATCTCCACACCCAGCGCCCGCAGATACGCCAGCAGCACGTTCGCGTCGACGTGCTGATCCGCCGGCACCAGGCCGGTGGGCGCAAAGCGTCCGTCCGCAATCGCGCGCGCGGCGATGACCGCGGGCACGAGGGGCGTCAGGTAGCCGCGTTCGGCGGCGAGGAGGGCGTAGCGCACCAGGCGGCCATCGCGCGCCTCGATCTCAAAGGCCAGGCAGCCCACGGCCGAGCCCAGGAGCCGCACCAGCGCCAGCCCCGGCTTCAGGAACCGCAGCAGCAGGCGCTGCAGCCAGGGCCAGCGCGCGGCCAGGCTGAAGACGGCGTTCAGCCCCGGCACCCGGCTATCCACGTAAAAGTCCACGCGCCGCAGACCCGGCCAAATGTGCGGCAGGCAGACCGCATCGGCGCTCTCGAACAGGTGCCCCTCCACCCGGCCAATGGGCGCCGGCATGTGGAAGCGCCGCGTCTCGCGCCAGCCCGTCCGCGTCGCCAAGCGGCCGTCGTGCACGAGGCCCACGGGTTTGCCCACCGAGCCGAGCAGTGAGCGGGCACTGCCCGGGTTGGAGGTAAAGCGCGTGGCCGGCGCCAGGAAACCGGTCACGCGCACCGGGTCGTCAATACCGCTCAGGCGCACCAAGGCCGCGCTAACGGCCGAGATCGAGCTGCACGCCGTCAGCACGCGAATGCCGCGCGCCGCAATCTGCGCTTCCCGCGCATAGACTTGTGCCACATAGGCGCGGCTGTCGGCGATGTCGATCAGGTCAAAGCCAACCTCGAGCGCGGCTTCCAGCAGGGCCGTCGTCCGCGTCTGGAAGGGCCCGATCGTGTCGACCACGACATCACCGGGCCGCAAGGCACTGCGCAGCGAGCGCGGGTCTTCGGCGTCCACGCGCAGGTCGGCGCCGGCCCGCCGCGCGGCGGTCAGGGGTTGCGCGCCATCGGCCCGCAGGCGTTCCACGGCCGCGCCGCCAAAAAAGCCCTGCCCGCCCAGCACCACGATGCGGCGCGTCACCGCAACCGGCGTCCCATCCAAAACACCCACGGGATGAGCAAGGTCATCAAAGCGCCGCCGGCAGCCGCCATGCCGGGCGCAAAGCCCGCGATCGTCGTGGCGCTGAGCGCGAGTCCGCTCAGCCAGATGCCCCAGGCCCAGGCCCGCCCCCAGCCGCGCAGCCAGGGCGTGGCCAGGGTGAGCACGATGCCGCCGGCGGTGTACAGACCGTTGGCGCCCGCGCCCGAGATGAGCGAGGCCGCGCGCTGGAGCGTATCAATCTGGTCCGGCAGCCAGGCGATGTAGAGCGACTCAGCGAAAAAGTCGCACACCAGCCCGGCGGCGGCCAACCCCAAGGCCGCATAGGCCCAGCGCGGCTGGGGCACGCGCGCCCCCCACCAGGCGTAGAAGCCCAGCAGGCTGAGGGCGGCCAGCATCCACACCAGCCACCCGCCCCGCCAGAGCAGGGCATTGTGCGCGATGTACTGCGCCCGCGCGGCCGCGTCGGCCACCACTTCAGTGCCAGGTCGCAGCACCAGCAGCAGCGCGAAGGCCGCCACCACGTGAATAGCAGCGCATACCACCGGCGCCGCGGCCCGCACGCGCTCGCCCAGGCGCGTGCCCTCCAGCAGGAACAGGCCGAGCGGCAGCCACCACACCAGGTCGTTGAAAACGATCAGGGTAAACGTGCGCAGGGGCCATTCGCCGGAGCTGACGGTCAGCACCCAACCGATCGGCCCCAGGATCTTTCCCAGCAGGCCCAGCGCGACGAAGGGCCGGGCAGCGTCCAGCCGCACGGCGGCATAGGCGTAGGCCAACCCATAGAGGCCCACCAGCATGCCCAGGCAGGCCCAAATGGCGGGATACCGCGGCGGGCCCAGGCCAAAGACCGCAAAGAACGAGCGCGGCCAGAAGCCGGCCCAGACGCCAAAAGCCAGGTTGTAGACGGCGGCCAGGATAAGAATGAAGCGATAGAGCTTGGCGCGGTACGGGGTGAGCGCGGGCGGGTCGGGCCGGGCCGGCTGCCCGTCGATGAGGTTCAGCAGAACATCGCTAAGGGAACGCTGTACCCGAACGGTCATGACCGCCTCGCGCCGAGTGATTACGCTGGATCAATCGCCACCGACTGCGCCCGCACTTCCTCCGCGGCCGCGCGTAGGCGGTCGAGCAGCGCCACCTCCTGCGACAGCAGCGCGCCATCGGCGGGCGTGTGAGCGCCGCCGACACGGCCATCTTCATCTAATAGTAATAGCGTCGGCAAGTGGCCGTTCCACAGGTCCAACTGCGCGCAGCCGAGGGCCTGGCAGTCGGCCATGTATTGAAACACATCGTGCCGGCCGGCCTCGAGCCGG
>CAYUYN010000183.1:0-4037 GCA_964449185.1 uncultured Anaerolineales bacterium
GGGGGTGATGAATTACCGGAGAAATGGGGCGGCTTGTGCCCGTTTGCGGTCAAGGCACGGCACGTCGGGCTTGTAGTAGATCCAGTTCAGCAAAGTGAGTGACGCGCCTTTTGCGTATTTTAAGTCCCAGTAGGTTGATCTGCCAGCTGGCGGCCGCCGGGTAAAAATTCGACCGTCTGCACCGCTTTTCTGCAAGATGCCACCTTGCAGCCATTCGAGGAATGCCCGACTCGCGGATGTAAATCGAACTGAGAGCCGATTGTATATGTAGGATGGGTTTGTACGGGTATGGTACGCATCGCGGTAAACACCAATGGTTCCGTCGCCATCCAGGCAGCCTCGGACGAAGTCAGCGAGGTGATTTTCTGGAATTGCTAGAGCGCCCAGGCGCAAGCTTTTGTCGGGCATCAGGCCAAGTTGACTGAGCCATTCGCAGAACTGCCGATCGCCCCACTGAAGGCGAAAGTAATCGCGCAGACGGCCAGGAACACGCCGGATAGATGCGCGTAGCCCGAGACAGTCTCGGGCAGTTAGCAATAGGTCTTCATCCGCAGAGGTTAGAGTTAGGTGGCGAAGGTCACGTGATAAGTTGCCATCGGTCGCTATGAGACCGATGGCATACGCCAATTGCGGCGTCCACGTGAAGGTCCGCTTAGCGTCTAAATGTGGACCCCGGCGCCTTATGGGAATCCGTAAGGCCTGCAAGCGCCGCCGAATCGTCGTGTCGCTGCACCCATAGTGCCCGGCGAGTCTGGCAATGGTCCACATCTGTTCAAGATATAGAACCTTTAGCTCTGCGGCATCAACTATTCTCAGAGGATTCATTGTTCAACTCGTACCGATAGCGACTATGGCAGTATGGTGGCCATCTATTCAGGTGTCAAATCTCGGCCTTTTGGCTCGTCGTTCCGCATCACGCACAAGTTTTACAAGTACACTGTAGATAGGACATTGAGCCCATGCGTCTTGGCATCATCGGCCTGCCCCAGGCAGGCAAAACCACGATCTTCAACGCGCTGACGCGCGGCGACCGGCCGGTCGGTCCGCTGCGCGTGACCGGCGGCGGCCGCTTCGAGGTGCAGACGGCCGTTGTGCCGGTGCCCGATCCGCGCGTGGAGGCGCTCTCGGCGCTGTTCAACCCGCGCAAGACCATCTTTGCCCAGGTGACTTACGCCGACATCGCCGGTGTGGAGGCCGAAAGCGGCCAGGGCGGCTTCGGCGGCCCACTGCTCAACCAGCTCGCCACCATGGAAGGCTACCTGCAAGTGGTGCGCGTCTTTGAGAACCCGACCGTCCCGCACCCGCAGGGCTCGGTGGACCCGCGGCGCGACCTGAATACGCTCGACAGCGAGCTGCTGCTCAACGACATGCTGGCCGTGGAGCGCAAGCTCGAGCGCCTGAACGAAGACGCCCGCAAGGGCATCGTCAAGGACAAGGGCCTGCACGCCCAGGAGCTGGCGCTGTTCAACCGGCTGCTGGAAGCGCTCGGCGCCGGACAGCCCCTGCGCGACCTGGAGCTGCCCCTGGCCGACGAGCGGCTGCTGGCCAGCTACCAATTGCTGACCCGCAAGCCGATGCTGGTGGTGTTCAACGTGGGTGACGACCCGGCCGCGCCCGGCTCGCTGCCGGAGGTTCGCACGCCGGTGGTGGCGCTCCAGGGCAAGCTGGAGATGGAGATCGCCCAACTGGCGCCGGACGAAGCGGCCATGTTCCTGGAGGAATACGGCATTGCCGAACCCAGCCTGAACCGGATGATCAAGCTGTCGTACGACCTGCTGGGGCTGGAGAGCTTCTTCACCGTGGGCGAAGACGAGGTGCGCGCCTGGACGGTGCGGCGCGGCGCCACGGCGCCCGAGGCGGCCGGCGAGATCCACACCGACCTGCAGAAGGGCTTTATCCGGGCCGAGGTGGCCGGCTATGCAGAGCTAATGGCGGTGGGCGGCTACACCGAGCTGAAGGCCAAGGGCAAGCTGCGGCTGGAAGGCAAGGAGTACATCGTGCGGGACGGGGATATTCTCAATATCCGCTTTTCACCGCCCGCCAAGTAGGCCTATTATTTGGCCAGCGGGTTCACCCGCCGGCCGGTCGTGCGGTATGCGTATCACCGTGGCGCTGGCCACGACCTGGAAAGGGATTGCGGAATGACATTCACTGCCACGCGCTGGAAGCTCGACGCCCTGCTGCCGTCCACCGACCCGCAGGTGGTGGAAAAGGCCCTCAAGACGTTTGAGCGCAAGGTAAAGAAGGTCGAAGGCCATCGCCAGGCGCTCAAGAAGACCATCGCGGCCAAGGACTTCCAGGCGCTGCTGAAGGACTACGAAGCCTCCATGGTGGAGGCCTACCGGGTGTATGCGTTTGCGTCGCTGCGCTTCGCGGCCGACACCCAGGACCAGGCGGCCATGGCCCTGCTGGGCCAGATCCAGCAGCGGATGGCGCACGCCGAGAACCGCGTGCTGTTCTTCTCGCTGTGGTGGAAGCAGCTCGACGAGCGCAACGCCGCGCGGCTGATGAAGTCGGCCGGCGACCTGGCCTACTGGCTGGAGGAGATGCGCCACTTCAAGCCGCACACGCTGAGCGAGGCCGAAGAGAAGGTCATCAACCTCAAGAACGTCAACGGCGTCCAGGCGCTGGACACGATCTACGAGGCCATCACCAACAAGTACGTCTTCACCCTGGAGGTGAACGGCGAGAAGCAGACCCTGACGCGCGACGGGCTGCAAGCCTATGTGCAGGGCGCCGACCCCGCCCTGCGCGCCGCCGCCTACCAGGAGCTGTACCGCGTGTACAGCGCCGACAACACGGTGCTGGCGCAGATTTACAGCCACATCGTGCGCGACTGGCACACCGAGAACGTGGAGCTGCGCAAGTTCAAGAGCCCCATCGCCGTGCGCAACCTGGCCAACGACCTGCCCGACGCGGTGGTCGAGACCATCCTGAAGGTGATCGGCAATAACGCGCCGGTCTTCCAGCGCTACTTCAAGCTGAAGGCCAAGTGGCTGGGGCTGGAGCGGCTGCGGCGCTATGACCTGTACGCGCCGGTGGGCGGCGCGCAGAAGGACTATGATTACGACACCGCGGTGAACATGGTACTGGACACCTTCAGCACCTTCTCGCCGCGGGTGGGCGACCTGGCGCGGCAGGTGTTTGACTCCGGGCACGTGGACGCCGAGGTGCGCCACGGCAAGCGCGGCGGGGCCTTCTGCGCGGGGGTGCTGCCGGGCGTGGAGCCGTGGGTGCTGCTGAACTACACCGGCAAGCCGCGCGACGTGGCCACGGTGGCCCACGAGATGGGCCATGCCATCCATTACATGCTGGCGGACGGGCACTCGGTCCTGACGCACAGCGCCTCGCTGCCCCTGGCCGAGACGGCCTCGGTGTTCTCGGAGATCCTGCTGAACGAGAAGCTGCTGGCGGGCGAGACGGACCCCGAGGTGCGGCGCGACGTGCTGGCCAAGATGCTGGATGACACCTACGCCACGGTGGGCCGGCAGGGCTTCTTTGCCATGTGGGAGAAGCTGGCGCACCAGTTGGTGCGCCAGGGCGCCACCGCCGACGAGATCGCGGCCCAGTACCTGGAGCAGCTCAAGGCGCAGTTCGGCGACGCGCTGGAGATCAGCGACGACTTCCGCTGGGAGTGGATCGTGGTGCCGCACTTCTTCAGCACCCCGTTCTACGTCTATGCCTATTCCTTTGGCCAGTTGCTGGTGCTGGCGCTGTACGAGCAGTACCGGCGCGAGGGCGAAGCCTTCAAGCCCAAGTACCTCAAGCTGCTGTCGTACGGCGGCTCCAAGGCCCCCATTGACATGCTGACCGAGGCCGGCCTCAACATCAAGTCGGCCAAGTTCTGGCAGGGCGCCTACGACGTCATCAGCCGCATGATTGACGAGCTGGAAGCGCTGGAAGTGCCGGCGGCGCGGTAACCCGCCGGATGGCGGAACAAAAAAGGAGCGCGGGGCTGCTTTGCGGCCCCGCGCTCCTTTTATTGCAACACCCGCATTGCCTCACGCTCTCACCGCGCGCATTCTGTGCGCCCCGCC
>CAYUYN010000183.1:4137-7934 GCA_964449185.1 uncultured Anaerolineales bacterium
AACCCGCTCTAATTCGACTGTTTCCGCTCGGTCGCCGCGACCATCAACTCCTGGATGCGGCTGACCATGCTGGACGGGTTGGGCAGCAGGCCCTCCACCAGCAGGCCGTTCTCGTAAAGCTGCTCGATGACGGCGGCCACGGTGGGGGCGGCCTCGTTGGCAGTGACCAGGCCCGCCAGGTTCTTCATCAGCGGGTGCTGCCGGTTGATCTCCACCACCATCTTGGGGACGGTGAAGTCCTTTTCCAACAGGCGCCGCACACGGTCCATCTCGCGGCCGCGGGTGTCGTCGGTGGACACCAGCCGCACCGGGTTATCCACCAGGCGGTCCGAAGCGCGCACGTCGGCGATGCGGTCGCCGAGCTGTTCCTTGATGCGGGCCACCAGCGCGTCGAAGTCCGCGTCGGGCAAGGCGTCGGGGCCGGGGGCGGGCTGCTCCTCGCCGCGCGGCAGGTCCAGGGTGGGGTCATCCACGTTCTTGAGCGGGAAGCCCTCGTATTCGGTGAGGCCGGCCAGCATAAAGCTGTCGAGCGGGTCCACCAGGTAGAGCACTTCCAGCTTCTCGCGCCGGAAGTAGTCGAGGTGGGGGCTGTGGGCCACCGAGCGCACGTCGTCGCCCAGGATGTAGTAGAGGCTGCGCTGCTCGGGCTTCATGCGGCCGGCGTACTCGGCCAGGGAGGTGGTGGTCTTGTCGCCCTCGGGGCGCGAGCTGAAGAAGCGCAGCAGGGGCGTGAGCTTCTCGCGCGAGGCCGGGTCGGTGGCCAGGCCCTCCTTGATGAAGTTGCTGAACTGCTGCCAGAACTGGGTATAGGTCTCGGGCGCCTTGGCGGCCAGGTCCTTGAGGGCGTCGATGACCTTGTGCGTGAGCGCGTTCTTGATGCGCTCCATGACGCGGTTGGCCTGGACGGTCTCGCGGCTGACGTTGAGCGGCAGGTCCTCGGACTCGACCACGCCTTCCACGAAGCGCAGGTAATTGGGCAGCAGGTCCTTGGCGTAGTCCTGGATGAGGATCTTGCGCGAGTAGAGCTTGAGGCCGTGGTCTTTGCGCAGGCTGAACATGCCGCGCTCGGTCTTGGCCGGGATGAAGAGCAGGGCGTGGATCTGCACCGGCACGTCGGTGCTGAGGTGGGCGCGCGCCAGGGGCTTGTCGAAGTCGAGCGTGAGCTGCTTGTAGAAGTCGTCGGCGGCCGGGTCGGTGATCTTGGAAGCCGGCTCGCGCCACAGGGCGGTCTGGCGGTTGACGGCCTCGGCGTCCTCGCCCAGGTAGATGGGGTAGGAGACGAAATCGGAGTGTTTCTTGATGATGTCGCGCAGCCGCCAGCCGTCGGCGAACTCCTTGGCGTCTTCCTTGAGCTTGATCTCGACGCGCGTGCCGCGCGTGGCCTGGTCGGCCGGCTCCAGGGTGAAGGTGTCGCCGCCGGTGGAGGTCCAGGTCCAGGCCTGGGCGTCGGGGCCGTAGGCGCGGGAGGTGACGCGCACCTCGTCGGCGACCATGAAGACGGAGTAGAAGCCGACGCCAAACTGGCCGATGAGGTCAGCCACCTTTTGGCCCTCCTGGAGCGATTGCAGGAAGGCGGCGGCGCCCGAGTGGGCGATGGTGCCCAGGTTTTCGATCAGCTCTTCGCGCGTCATGCCCACGCCGGTGTCGCTGATGGTGAGCGTGCGCTGCTCGGGGTCCCCGGTGAGCCGGATGGCCAGCTCGGCCTCGGGGTCGAGCACGTCGCGCTCGGTGAGCATGAGGAACTGGAGCTTGTTGAGCGCGTCGGAGGCGTTCGAGACCAGCTCGCGCACAAAAATCTCGCGATCGGTGTAGAGCGAGTGGACGAGGATGTCGAGAAGCTGCTTGATCTCGGCGCGGAAGCCGATGGCTTCGGGGGCAGGGGCAGAGGTCATCGTTGGTTCTCCTGGTCAGAAATGATGTGGGTGTCATTGTAATGTATGTCGGGAAAGTTAGAAGAGTGCAAGAGGCGGGAGGCCGGGGTAGTGGCTATAGCGGCTGTAGTGGCGCTTTAGAAACCCGTTTTCAATGCAGGTTGACGATAACGGGGGCTGCGAGCGTGCGTTGTTCTATCGCTACGGCGCCGGCGGCTCGGCCGGGGCGTGGCAGGCGGCCGCCATGACCCCGGCCGGGGGCGACCAATACATGGCGACGGTGGTCAACGACGCGTCCGCCGTCTACTACCAACTCGGCGGCGGCGATGGCTACGTGGAATACTACATTGGGGCCACGGATGGCCTGGGCAATGTGGGCCAATCCCCCTCGCCGGTGATTGCGATTCAGTATTGCGTTGGTTAGCTGTTGGAACTGGCGGCGGCCTGTGGTAAAGTCAAGCTTGGCAGTGCTGGCGGGGAACGTCGCGAGTTGATGGGCTGCGACAAAGCCAGTCCCCATATCTCGTCGCCCTCGGCCTCGCCTACGTCCGCCTCATCGCCGCCGCCCAGGTGATCATTTGCTACACAGAGGTCGACGAAGAGCGTGAGCGGCTGGAGCAGCTCGTGAAGGAATACCAGACAGGCGTGCGCGAGCTACTGTCCAAGGTATCGGCCGAGACTGGCGCCGAGGTCCGGGCGGTCAACGAAAAGATGTTGGGCCGGCGCAGGACGTCGGACGCAACTAAGGATGGGGAATGATGAGATCAAAGGCAGAAGAACGAAAACCAGCCGAGAAACTGGCAGCTTGGTTTACCTCCATTCTAGCTGGTTGGGGGGTATTTCTGGCGATACTTTTCCAGCCATATGTGGCAATCTTCCTCGGAACCACCGTCCTCCTGCTCTTTCTGGCGACGCAAGTCGCAGACCAGCGAGTGATAGTGGCGCTCTCGGCACTTGCCAGTCTCGCAGCAGGTGTGGCTGGCGCTCAAATTGATCGTCGGTGGCAGGCCCTCACTGAAGAAACTGTAATTCAGGCGCGGGGTAAAACTTCTGTACGCGGGCTTAAGGATCTCTTTCGAAATGCTGTGAGTTTACGGCAGCGGTCCAGCGCTCATCTCCACGAAATCCGAATCGGTGAGCTCAACCCAAAGATTGCTATTGAGTTGACGCGTCGGAACTGGGAAGAGATGGTGGACCGCTGCAGTTTGCTAGAGGTACAAGTTCTGAGTTCCATTGAAAATTGGACAGATGCAGTGCCGGAAGTGCAGAGTTTGATCGACGAATACCAGCAGGGGCAGATTCAGGTGCAGGATGCATTGGGTAAATTGGCGACGGTAGAGAGCCAGTTGAAAGAGGCGAATGAGCGGCAGAACAAAACCGACGAAGAGATCGCTGAATTGCGCCGGCAGAAACAGATGGCAGAAGAAAATTTGCAGCGGAATATCCAGGCCGCAAGGATCAACTCATATAATCTGGGTGCTAGCATTGGGGGCGGAACAATTTCTGATGAAATCTTAAAATGGACTGGTTCTCTAAATCTTGCTGAGACGTCACCGTACCCATGGCTCAGCAAGGATGGGACAGTGAAAATTTCGGGTCTGAATGTGACGGGATTGGATGACGATGGCAAAGCCGAAGAATAGGCGTATACAGTTGCGTTGAGAAAATTGCTCGCGCGAGGTGGCCGTGGGGCCTGCCTATAGGCAGCCGAACCCTTGGCTATTCGACCATTTCCGCGGAAATGGCCTCGGCGACGGCCGGGGCCAAAGAGTGATGTCGCGGCCAACTTGAATGCCAACACGATTGGTCTTGAGAAACGAAAACTCCCCCACCCGGGCACCAGCCCAGGTGGGGGAGTTATTGTTTTACCGTGGCTTTTCAGCCAGGGCGCTGGAGGGGGCGGCCGACGCCCCCTCCAGCAATTCC
>CAYUYN010000184.1:0-5640 GCA_964449185.1 uncultured Anaerolineales bacterium
GGCGCGGGCCGGCCAGGCCGCGAGCCTGCCGCGCCGGGTGCGGCTGGTGCTGCCATTCGCCGCGGCCTTGCTGGCGGCCTGGGCTTTGGCCGGCCAGTGGCAGGCGACGGCGCCTTCGTACCGCTATCTCGCGCGTCAGGACGGTACCCGCGCTTACGCCGAGCAGGTGCTGGGCCAGGCGCCGCCGGGCGCGGTGATCCTGTCTGCCTGGCACTGGGCCACGCCCCTGTGGTACCTCCAGCAGGTGGAGGGCCAGCGCCCCGACGTGGCGGTGCGCTACGTCTTCCCGCGGGGCGAGTCACTGGCGCGGAACTGGGTAGAGGCGATCGAGACAGCCCTGCCGGCGCGGCCGGTGGTGGTTACCAGCTTTTACGCCTTTGAGTTTGGCGCGCTGCCCTATCGCTTCCTGCCCCTGGGCCCGGCCTGGGAGGTGCGCGCCGGTTCCCTCACCACCGTGCCGCCCGGCCTGATCGGGACACAGTCGTTTGAGGCGTGGGACTTCCTGGGTTACCAGATCGAAGCCAGCAGCGGCCAGGGCGTGATCCTGCACGCCGCGTGGCAGGGCGCGGCCGAGGCGCCGGAAGACATCGCCTTCTTTGTCCATCTGCTAAGCCCGGATGGCAGCCTGCACAGCCAAAAGGACTTCGCGCACAGCGCGGCCACGTACACACCCGGCGAGGTGCTGCTGGACCGCTACACCCTGCCGATCGCGCCCAACGCGCCGCCGGGCACGTACCGTCTGGTGGCCGGCGCCTACCGGCCAGCCGATCCGGGCACGCGGGTGGCCGAGGTGGCGCTGCGGGAGATTGAGGTGGCCAAGCCAGAGGCGGGCGTGGTCCACACCGAGCCCAACGCGGTGCCGCTGGGCAGCGCTCTGTGGCTGGCGGGCGCCGAGATCGTGCCGGCGGGGCCGGTGCAGCCGGGCGACGCAGTCCAGGTGCGGCTGCGCTTTGTGGCCGCCCGCCCGCTGACCGTAGACTACGCGGTCAGCGTCAGCCTGATCGGGCCGGACTTTCGCTGGCAGGCGCAGTCCGACGGCACACCTGCCGGCGGCGCCATCCCCACGCTCAAGTGGATCGCCGGCTCGCGCGTGACCGATACGCACACCCTGCGCATCCCGGCGGAGGCGGCGCCCGGCCTGGCAACTGTGTACGTCGTTGTGTACGACAGCTTTACGCAGCAGCCTTTGCCGATACTCGATCCGGTGTTGGCGGCGGAGGGCAGCAATGCGGTGCGGATTGGAGAGGTCGAGGTCATTAGCAATCGGTAATTGGGTAAATGAAGACGAAGATTGAGCGCGGTTGTTGATAAGGGCGAAAAGTTGATGATTCGGTCGCGGAGGACGGAGGCTGCGGGTCTGCGGCGATGGGGCTTGCCGCTGGCGCTGGCCGGCCTGACGCTGCTGGCCGCCTGGCCCTTGCTGCGCGGGGGCTATCCCAGCATCGGCGATGGCCTCATTCACTTCTATCGACTGGTACAGTTCGATCACCTGCTGCGCAGCGGCGTGTGGTACCCGCGCTGGGCCACCGACCTGGGCTACGGCTTTGGCTACCCGGTCTTCAACTACTACTCGCCGTTTACCTACTATCTCGGCGCATTGTTTCATGCCCTCGGCCTGAGCTATGCCGCGGCCCTGGTGGGCGTGTACGTGTTGGCGCTAGCCCTGGCCATCACCGGCGCCTATGCCCTCGCGGCCAACCGCTGGGGCGCGGCCGCGGGCCTGGTGGCGGCCGCGGCTTATGGCCTCGCGCCCTACTTCTACTTCAACGCCCTGGCGCGCGGCGCCCTGCCCGAGACCCTGGGCCTGGGCCTGCTGCCGTGGGTGCTGTGGGCCTATGCGCGCCTCGCTCGCCGCCCCACGGGCACGCATTTTGCGCTGGCCGCCCTCTTCAATGCCGCGCTGGTCCTCACCCATCTGTTGAGCGCGCTGTTGGCCGCCCCCCTGATCGTAGGCCGCGTGCTGATGGATGGTAAGTGGGTGCAGGGGCGCGGGGAGGCAGCGGAGCAAGCTCTCAATTACAAGTTACTCATTACCAATTACCTTCTGTCTCTTCTCCTCTCGGCCTTCTTCCTCGTCCCGGCGGTGCTCGAGCTGAACGCGGTGCAGCTCGGCCAACTCACCCAGCCCGGGGACCTGGACTTTCACAACAACTTCCTGCGGCTGGGGGAGCTGCTGGCGTGGCCGCGCGCCTACGATGAGCGGCTGGTGTTCAACGCGGTGCCGGCCAGCCTGAGCCTGGCGGCGGTGGCCGTGGCCGTGCTGAGCGGGATCGCAGGGCTTAAGACCCAAAGCCCCAGGCTCAAGGAACCACGCCCCTGGCGCTTCCAGGCTGAGTGGCTGTTGATCCTGGCGTTGGCGGTGTTGGCGCTGCTGACCCTGCCGGTGAGCGTGTGGGTGTGGGAGCGGGTGCCGCTGTTGGGCCTGGTGCAGTTTCCGTGGCGGCTGGTGGGGCCGGCCAGCCTGGTGCTGGCGCTGCTGGCCGGGGCCGCGGTAGGGCGTTTAGAGCGCAGGCTGCTGGCTGGCCGGCCGAGGTTGGTGGCGCTGGTGGTCATGAGTGCGCTGGCGGGGCTGTGGGTATTTTCGCTGACGTGGAGTTTTGGGCCGCCCTCCCAGGCGCCGGCCGCCGCGGGCCTGGCCGAACTGCGCGACTATGAGCGCGCCAGCGGCCAGCTCGGCACCACCTCGACGGGTGAATTTCTGCCCGCCGCCGTGCACGCCCTGCCCGACCCGCACGCGCTGGACGCGGCCTATGCCGCCGGCCGGCCCGCCGAGCGGCTGGCCGCGCTGCCGGCCGGTGTCACCGTCCTCAGCCAATCAGCGGACGCAGACGGCGCCACGGCCGAGATCAACACCGCCGCCGCCACCGCGCTGACGTTCAACTTTTTTGACTATCCCGGCTGGCAGGCCAGCGTGGACGGCCGGCCCGTGCCCATCACCCCCTCCGACCCACACGGGCTGATCACCGTGCCCGTCCCGGCCGGGCAGCACCAAGTAGCCGTCAGCTTCGGTTCAACCCCGCGCCGCACCGCCGCCGGCCTGCTCTCTGGCCTGGCGCTCATCGCCCTCATTTTCATCACGCGCCGCCTCCAGCGCGCAGCCCACAACTCACACACCCACGCGAAGCGTCCCACACACCCATACTCCCACGCGAAGCGTCCCACTCCCCCACATAGCGAAGCATCCCCGTGGGACGCCCATACCCCCACACTGGCCTTTGCCATGACCGCCCTCGCCCTCGTCGCGGCCCGCGCCATCCTTCTCGACGGCCGCGCCAGCGTCTTCGCGCACAGCCGCTTCGACGGCGCCTCGGTGGCCGGCGCCGGGCAGCACCTGGACGTGAACTTTGACGACCAACTGGTGCTGATTGGGTTGGATGGGCCGGGGGACAGCGTGGCGGCCGATGAGGCGTTGGCTCTCACGCTGTATTGGCGGGCGCAAAATGTGCCGGCGGTAGATTATTCGACCACCGTGCAAGTATTAGACGCGGACGGCCACCTGTTTGGCCAGTCCGACTCGCAGCATCCCGGCCGTTTACCCACAAGCCGCTGGCGCACCGACCAGTACGCGCGCGATGAGCACAGCCTGCGCCTGCTGCCGGGCACCCCGCCGGGCACTTACACGCTGGTGGCCGGCGTGTATCAGGTGGATGGCGCGGCCCTGCCGGTGCTGGACGCCGACTATGTGCCGCGGGGCCAGCACGCCCAACTGGGGACGCTCACCGTGACGCCTGGACAGGGGCAGGCCGAACCTGATCTGGCCCGGGTCGTGGACGCCGACCTGGGCGCGGACGCCGACCTTGGCGCGGACGCCGACCTTGGCGCGCTCACCCTGCTGGGCTACTCATTGAACACCCCCAGCCCGCAGGCCGGCGATGAGCTGCGCCTGACCCTGTTCTGGCGCGCCGCGGCCGCGCCCCGACCAGACGTGATCGTGCGGCTGGCGCTGGTGACTGACGCGGGCGTGCTGGCGGAGGTCAGCCGGGCGCCCGCGCAGGCCATCTACCCCACCTCGGCCTGGTCCGCGGGCCAGGTGGTGCGTTCGCCGCTCAGCCTGCGCCTCCCGGCCGACGCGCCGCCCGGCCCGGCCCAACTGGTCGTGAGCCTGCTGGCGGCTAACACCCCGGCCAGCCCGCCCCTGGCCGGCCCCGTGCTGCTGGCCACGCTGGACCTGCGCGTGCCGGAGCGCAGCTTTGCCGTGCCGGCCATGGAACATTCCTTAAACGCGCCGGTGGGCGGCCAGGTGCAGCTGCTCGGCTACGACCTGGCGCCCACCGGCGTGCTGACACTCTATTGGCGGCCGCTGACCCTGCTCGACACGGGCTACAAAGTCTTCGTGCACGTCCTCGGCTCCGGCGAGCAGATCCTGGCGCAGGCCGACACCATCCCCGCCGCCGGCGCCCGGCCCACCACCGGCTGGCTCCCCGGCGAAGTCATCGCCGACACGCACACCCTCCCGCTCGACGGCGCACAGCAGCTGGCCGTTGGCTTATATGCCGAAGTTTCGGGGGAGCGCTTGGGGCGGCTGGTGATCGATCTGCCGTGAGGGCAGTCCGAACCCTTGTACACGGATCACACCGATCAAATCGGATCACACGGATCAATTACCTGTAGGGCTTTGTTTGCTTAAGCCCTTCTTGGCGTGCTTAGCGCACTTTGCGGTTCATGCTTTTCGGTTGCCGCTCTCCCATCACTTCGCCCCTAAAGGAAGGTTTCCATGAGTGATCGTTTCGAAGCCCATCGCCGACTGTCGCGGCAGACCGCGCGGGTCTACAAGAACCGCGGCGTGGTCATCCAGCTCGCGGCTTCCTACGAAGAGCTGGAAGAGAAGAGCCTGGCCGCGGTGGAGCCGCTGTGGGCCAAGTATCCGAAGGCGCAGCGGCTGTGGGAAACAGTGGTAGGCGATCCCGAGGCGCAGACCAACTGGGACATGGCCAACTATATGGCCGTCAACAAGCTGGGCTTCAACGACCACGGCATGACGCACGCCCTCATCACCTCCACCAATGCCATCCGCATTTTTGACCTGCTGGTGGAGGCCGGTATCCAGCCCGACGTGGTGCTGTCGGGGGCCGGCGATCTGGACGATGCCTGCGCGGTGGTGGGCTGCGCCACGCTGCTGCACGATATCGGCAACCAGATCCACCGCCAGCAGCACGAGCTGCTGGGCGTGGGCCTGGCGCGCAACCTGCTCGACCAGCTCATGCCGGCGCTGTATCCCAGCGTCGAGCAGCGCATCGAGCTGCGCGCCTTCATCCTCAACGCCATTCACACCCACGACTTCGACCCGCTGCCGCTCACCTTCGAGGGCAGCGTGGTGGGCGTGGCCGACGGCACCGACATCACCAAGGGCCGCGGGCGCAAGGCCTTCGACCTGGGCAAGATCGATATTCACTCGGTCTCGGCGCTGGCCATCGACGAGGTCCACATCGGCCCGGGCAAGGACTTCCCGGTGGAGATCACGGTCGTCATGAACAACTCGGCCGGCATCTTTCAGATCGAGGACACGCTCACCAAGAAGGTCGTGCGCGGCCCGCTGATGAAGTGGATCACCGTCACCGCCGTCACCCGGCCCGAGGACGCTAAGCACGACGCGCGCATTATCGAGCGGCTGACGCTGAAGAATGGGGTGTTTGTGGCGGA
>CAYUYN010000184.1:5740-7904 GCA_964449185.1 uncultured Anaerolineales bacterium
TGGTACAATCGTCCGTCATCACTCGCTCACCAAGGCCTCCCTCTTGTTCGAAATCACCTTCCTCGGCACCTCGGCCTCCGCGCCTTCCATCCATCGCGGCCTGTCGGCGCAGGTCATCGCGCACAACGAGTACCGCTTCCTGGTGGACTGCGGCGAGGGCACCCAGCGGCAGATCCTGCAGTCGGGCCTCGGCTTCAAGCGCATGGAGCGCATCCTCATCACGCACGGCCATCTCGACCACATCCTGGGACTGGCGGGGCTGGTGTCTACCTTTCTGCGCTGGGAGACCATCGACCGGCTGGAGATTTGGGCCGGCCGCTGGGCGCTCGACCGCATCCACGACCTGCTCTACAACATCGTGCTCAAGGGCACGCGCTCGCCGTTTGATCTCCAGCTCAAGGAAATCAAGGCCGGCCCCCTCCTGGAGGCCAGCGACTTCACCCTCACGGCCTTCCCCGTGCAGCACCGCGGCACGGGCAGCTTTGGCTTTGCCTTTGAAGAGAAGCCCCACCGGCCCTTCCTGGTGGAGCGCGCCGAGGCCCTGGGCGTGCCGGCCGGGCCCATCCGCCGCGACCTGGTGGCCGGCGCCACCATCACCCTGGCCGATGGCCGCGTGATCGGGCCGGAGGACGTGCTGGGCACCGCCCAGGCCGGCGCGCGGCTGGTGCACGTGGGCGACTGCGGCGACACCAAGGGCCTGCTGGAGGTGGCGCGCGGCGCCGACGGACTGATCATAGAAGCCACCTACCTGGACCTGGAAGCCAACATGGCGCGCGAGTTTGGCCACCTCACCGCCGCCCAGGCCGCCCGGCTGGCGCGCGAGGCCGGCGTCAAACAGCTCTACCTCACCCACCTGTCGCGGCGCTACCGCGAGCGCGACGTGCTCGACGAGGCGCTCAAGATCTTCCCCGCCACCGTGGTGGCGCGGGATTTTGACCAGTATAAGGTGGTGAAGGGCAGCTAACGAGAAAGAAAAAGAGCGGGTGGCCGCAATAGCCACCCGCTCTTTTTTGTTTCTCTCTAGCCTAGTCTCGCCGGCGCATGCCGGTGAGCAGGAAGATGTAGTACAGCAGCGTGCTCAGCGCCTGCGCCAGGCCGGCGACGTAGGTCAGCGCGGCCGCGTCCAGCACGGCATTGACGCCCTGGCCCTCGGCGCCGCTGACAAAGCCCATCTCGGTCAGCAGCCGCTTGGCGCGGCGGGTGGCGTCGAACTCCACCGGCAGGGTGATGAGCGCGAACAGCGCCACACCCGCGAACAGGATCACACCGGCCCAGGCCAGGCTGGTGAAGTCCAGCAGCAGGCCCGCGAAGAACACGATCGGCCCCAGGAACGAGCCAAACTGCACCACCGGCACGATGGCCGAGCGCGCCTGCAGGGGCAGGTAGTTCTCGGCGTGCTGGAGGGCGTGGCCGGTTTCGTGCGCGGCAATGCCCACCGCCGCCACCGACGGCGTGTCGAAGACGCGCCCCGACAGGCGCAGGGTGCGCGAGCGCGGGTCGTAGTGGTCAGACAGCAGGCCGCCGGTACGCTCCACCGCCACATCGTGCAGCCCGGCCGAGTCCAGGATGGCGCGGGCCACGCGCGCGCCCGTCAGGCCGCGGCTCGTCGGCACGCGCGAATACTTGTTGACCGCGGCGCTCACCCGCCACTGCGCGATCAGGGCCAGAATCAGCGCCGGCAGGGCAAAGACGAAATACATCGGATTGAAGTACATGACCAGCTCCTTTCAAGCCTGGCCTCAAGTATAAGGCGCGCCTATTAGCAGACGATTAACAGCGGCGGCTAACAGGCTGACAGCCAGGTGACGTGTAAGCGCTGGTACGCTGGTCCGGCTCGACGGCGCGCCGCGCCTGGGTGATGATTAAGCGGTAGACTTAAGTGTCCCACGCGCGCTTCGGCCTGGACAGCCATACTGATCATTAATGTATCACGATTGCTGGATGGTCAGTACCCATGTCGTTGCGGCGCCCCAGCGCGCCTCGGATCACCGTAAAATGCGCGCCGAACACGTATTCGTAAACACACACAATGCTTAAACGAACCCTCAGACCCCTGCTCTGCCTCACCCTCATCGCCCTCAGCCTCGGCGCGTGCGGGGCACCGGGCGCCACCGCAACCCCGGCGCCGACGGCCGCCGCCACCCAACCCGCGCCCACCGCCGGG